>JADHUM010000044.1 GCA_016784545.1 Candidatus Neomarinimicrobiota bacterium | reverse complement strand
TTTACAATTAATAACAAGAATAAATACAACTTATCTAGTTTATTATCAAAAGGTTACGCATGATCTGTCTAGTCGCGGGATCGAAACCCTAACTAAGTATCCTCTATTGGACCCCCGTTTTCACACAGCCTCTTAAGTCGGGTGCTTAAGGCATCAGTTCCTAGAAGAGGTAGTGAACACCAAACTGCATCTGCCACTTTGAGGCAATTGAAGTGTCATCCACATAGGAGTCTTCCAGTGAAGTGTTAAAGCTAAAATACGGTACACCATTGGCATCAACACCATTCACTGTGATTGGATTCCAGGTTGTAGAAAGCTGGCGAACACCCCATGCGGAGTTGATCATGTTGCCAACATTCAAAATATCAAGTGAGAACTGAAGGGTGTGATCCATACCACCCAGCGCCAGAGAAACTTCCTGAACCGCTTTGATATCAAGCTGGCTGAACCAGGGCAACATGGCACCATTACGCTCGGCGTATTCACCACGGCGGGTGCTCAGATAATCATCCTGTTCGATGAATGCATCCAAGGCTATCCACTGTTCGTCAGCATCGGAAGCTTCAATGAGAAGGCCAGTAGTAGCATCAACGGTTGTTGCAAAATGGATGTCACTGGCATCTTCAGGAACATAGAGCAGATCATTGTTTGGAATAGCATCACCATTGAGATCACCGGCATAGGTAAATGAATAGCGGTTGCCAACGCCTGTTTCAAAGAACATGGCCAGGGATGAATTCATTTTGCCAAAGCTCTTCTTATAAACGGCCGAGGAAATAATCCGGTGTTTCAAGCCATAGCGTGAGTATGAGTAGATCGCACTATTCGGTCCATCAACAATAGGATTTCTCTGAAAGGCATCTGCAGCGATCTCGGCAGGAATAGATGTAAGATCCTTTGAGGTAATGTTGGTATAAGAAACATTGGCAATCATTCCAAAGTCAAACTTCTTAGCCACTTTACCAGTGAAGGACTGCTGGAAACCCTGGTCCGTATTATCGAGTACAATTGCACCTGCATCGAGGAAGGTGTTTGAAACACCCGCTGCCGAGTAGATGTTGACTTCATTAAACCCTGCGAACATGGGTCGAGTATCACCAGTTCCAGAGAGGTTGGCCGATGGAGCCAGCATGTTGTAATTGCGATGAACCACGGCGTTTACGTCTTTGGAAAAAATAGCTTCCAGTGATACAAGCCAGTCTCCCGCAAAGGCCTTGTCAACAGCGACATCGGTTTTCCAAACCTGGGGATACTTAAAATCATCAGCAGTATCATTGATCTGGAACGTGTAAAAAGGGCTCAGCTTGGCATTTGATGCTTGATTACCCAGCCATACAAAGGGGATGCGACCTGTAAATATTCCTGAACCACCACGTAGCTGCATGCTTCTATCACCATGCACGTCCCAATTAAAACCAAGACGGGGAGCAAAGAGTGGTTTGGCTTCAGGCCAGGTAGAAGGATCCACTTCTGCAGCATTTCCGTCTTCATCAACCCAACCAGTAAATCCCGTGATGCCAGTATCCTCATCAATTTCATTGAGATATAGGGGATAGTCCACACGGAGACCCAGGGTTAGTTTAATATCGTCACTGGCACGGAACTGATCCTGTGCATAGACTCCTAATTGACCAACATCTACATAAGCCCAGGCATAGTCGTTGGCATCTGATGCAGCAGCTTGTGCATTGAAATCAATTTCAGTGTCATCATTATTCAGAAATTCCTGAACGGAACCAAATGTATCCCAGGGATAAAAGAACAGATTGAAAGAGTTGTCAAACTTGAGGATCTCAAGATTCACGCCTGCAGTCAGGGTATGTTTATCCATGTAATAGGTCAGGTTGTCAGTGAATTGAAACACATCCTGATAAAGCCTGTTATGTGTGGAAAACATCTCTGATCCCATGGATATGGCCAGGTTACCACTACCATCGAAGATATCTACCACAGGCCATCCAACAGATTTTGGTTCGCGCTCATCGCGAAACATGGTGTAACCAACCATTAACTTGTTGGCCAGCTTATTTGAAAAACGAGAATTCAACTCAGCCACATACGAGTTGATCTTATTGAAAATCCGATATGATGAATTCTCAAAAGGCAGTCTGAAGCTGGTTGGACCGCGGCCGATTATAGCCTCTGGATGGGGGAGAATGTCTTTCCATGAATCCAGATAGTTATAGCGAAAGGTCAGGTTGTGAGACTCGTTGATATTCCAGTCAATCTTTGCCAGCAATTTATTGTTAAAGGTCTCGTGGTTATAGCCCTGGTATGCACCAGGTTCATAACCCCAATAATCTCTAAGGCGGGCTTGAACCATAGCTATAGAATCAGCATCTACAGAGGTCACATTGGCACCTGTGCTGCCATCATCAGCGATGAAATTATGAGCGAGTTGATCGCGACGTTCTGCTTCCAGGTTGACAAAATAGAAAAGCTTGTCCTTGATAATTGGTCCACCTAGCGAAATCCCGCTTTGGGATGTGGCAAAGTCAAGATTCTCTGCCTCCACATCACCCACCTTGGTTCCAACCAGGGCTTCATTTCTAAGATAGTGATAGACTGAAGCTTTGAAGGTGTTGGTTCCAGATTTGGTCACGGCATTGATACCGGCACCGGTAAAACCACCCTCGCGAACATCAAAGGGAGCTATGGATACCTGGACCTGTTCAATGGCATCCAGGGAAACGGGTTGTGCTTCTGTCTGACCACCAGGAACGGCATAATCAAGACCGAATGGGTTGTTAAATATGGATCCATCAAGTGAGAAGTTGTTATAAAGATTGTTGCGACCCCCAAAGGAGTTACCATCACTTTCAGGTGTCATGCGGGTAAAATCTTTTTGTCCACGCGAAATGGTTGGCAAGCTCTCAAGCAGTTCAGTGTTGATGTTTGTTTCTGCACCAGTCCGGTTGGGATTTATCTCACTTTGCCCTGCGGTTACGATGACAGTACCGCCCTCCATGGCCTCTTCCTGAAGATTGAAACCGTAGAATTGATCTACATTAAGAGCCAGAAACAGGTCATCTTTTCTCTGATCAGAGTATCCGATGTAGCTAGCTGAAACTATATAAGGTCCACCAATCTTCATGTTGGGGATATAGTAGTAGCCATCGGTCATTGTCGAAGCACCATAAACGGTACCCGTGGGAACGTGTAGTGCAATAACGTTTGCTCCGACCAGCACCTCACCATCAGTATTGGTAACCTTGCCGCTGATAGCGGCTGTGGTGACACCCTGGCCATAGATTATGCCGGTCAGAAGTATCAACATCATAAACACCCGGCCGATGAATAGCTTCATACATTTACCTCCTTCATTGTTTACTGCAGTTGTTCAAGGTAAAAAGATGCGAAGGAATAAAAAACAACTATCTCAGTGACTTGGTTTATTTTGAATAGAATATTCTCGGAAGAATAAAAGCCTCCCAGCAAAAAAAGTCGAAAGGAGCTCCAGGAAAAACAAAATTTCAGACTTATCCAGCGGAATGATATACGATTGTGCCGTTGCATTTACTTAGCATTGACAATAGTTTCGTAAGACCCAAAATTTGATTTGATATACTGAAAGGACAATCATGAAAACAAAAAAACTATGGTTCGTGGCCATTGCAGGGCTGATGATCCTGGCCTGCGCAGAAAAAGAACCAGCCTATCCCTGGATTACCGATGCTTCCGTGCAGGTGGAAACCAATGGTAAATTGGTGGGATATGAATTCTTTGCAAAGTGGTGAGGCTCCTGTAATCGGCTGGACGCCGAAACATTTATTGACCCTGCGCTCATCACGTTTGCTGAAGAGAATTTCATATCCTATCATCTCAATGTAGACTCCACCCAGAACAAAGAACTTAGCAAGAATTTCAACATTACCGGCATTCCCGCGTTTGTCTTTGTGGATGAAGAGGGTAATGAGGTCGATCGCATTGTTGGCTATATGCCTCCCCAGGAATATCTGGCTGAGATGACCCGTATTCGAAACGGCATCAACACGGTTCCAGATCTTATCAGGCAGCTTGAGGATGATCCAGACAATGCAGACCTCCTGGTTAATCTCGCTGGCAAAGTGGAATCCATGAGTGGTCTCAAGGTTGCCATGACATACTGGGAAATGCTCTTCGCTTTAGATGGTGTAGATCCAGTGCTGCATTCAACGGCAGCCTTAAAAATGGCTCTTTACCACGCCAAAGAGAATGAAGACCCTGAAACCCTGGTGTCCTTTATCAATAACGAGACCAATACAGAAGTTCTCCCCAAGGCCTATGATGCACTACGGAACTTTTACCGCGGGGCTAAAGATAAAGAAGCCGAAGCAGACACTTATCGCCGTTATGTTGATTTTATGTCTGGCGTGCACAAAGAAAGCACAGGATTTTTGAATGGTTACGCCTGGCGCATGACCGAGCTTGAATTAAACCTGGAGAATGCCCTGGAGCGTGTGACCCAGGGAATCGACATGCTCGCCGAAGATGCAAGTGCTCGTGAAAAAGCCCAGGTCATGGACACAAAGGGCGAAGTGCTCTGGAAGCTTGGTCGCATTGACGAAGCCGTTGCGATCATGGATGAATGCATAGTACTTCAGCCTGAAGACGTCTACTATCAGGAACAAAAAGCAAAGTTCCAAACACCCAGTTAAACTGATTCTACATTGAGAAATGAAGGAGGCCTCGATTTTCGAGGCCTCTTCTTTTTATCACGCATGTCGTGGAGTTGTATTTATATAGAGGACATCTTTTCCAACATGTCGATGCCGTTTTGGTTGTCTGGATTGATGCGAATAGACTTCTTATAGTATCGTTTTGCTCGCCGAATATCGCCCTGGTTCATATAGGCCTCTCCAAGACTATCATAGACATTGAAAGACTTGGGGTATTCTTTCACATTTAGTTTGAAAATATTTATAGCATCATCCAGGCGGTCTTTTCCAATCAAATAATAGCCCAGCATGTTGAGAGCGTTTTCATTAAAACCATAGTCGTCAGGATTCGATTTTTTTAAGTCTCGATAGACTTTGATGGCATCGCTTCCCGTGCCTTTTTGTAGGGCATGAAAAAGAGGAGCGGTTAAAGACTTTTTCACTCCGTTATTTTTCATGGTTAATCCTCGATTGACTGTTTGAATCCAAAAGCCCTGGTTTGGGTATGCATGATCGTCATCTGCCAGTACTGAAAGAATGTTTTCATCAATCATGTTTTTTGGGGTTTTTCCAGCAGTCACGGCCCTCTTGATCAGGGGGACACTTTTTTCCAGTCGTTCCACATATTCGGTGGCTTGGGTATAATTGAAATTATCGCCATGGGATTGAATAAAAGTTACATCCCCAGGGAAAAAAGAAAGTGCTTTACGGGCCAGTTCCGGAAAGCCTCTAAAATCACCGCCACGGGCAAAATCAACCATGGGGTAGGAACCCGATTTGAGAACACCACCAGTGCAGGCGACTTTTGATTGGGGAAAATATACCAGGAGGTCATCTTTGCAATGTCCCCCGGCTACTGGAATCAATCTGATTTCCTCTCCGTTAAAGGTAAAGCTGGTATCATCATCAATAGATATTGAAGGGAAGGCTTTTTGAGGCCACTCAACCAGGACGTCAAGATCACCCTGCATGAGCTCTGTGCTCGCCGCATGGGCCACAATTTGAGCCGTTTCACCAAGGTATTTATTCATACTGGTGTGATGATCATGGGAGTGGGTGTTGATTACCTTGACCACGTTCATGTCACTCAGTTCTGCCAGAGCTTTCATGAGTTCTGTGTGGGATTGCTCCATGCCGGGATCTACCAGCAGAATGCCGTCAGGTCCAATGGAGGCAAGTGTACTAACGGGATAAAAAGTGGTGACCTTAAAATGATACAGGGTCTCTGACATCTTTGTGGTTTCAATTGATGTCTTTGGCTGGGCCAGGATCATGGTTGAAATCGCCAACAATCCCACCAGAAGCAATATCGATTTACTTGTTTTCATCAGGAGTCCTTCCTTAAGTGTGTGTCATGAGGGCAAGGTACTCCAAAGCTCCGGCGAGCGGCTTTTTTTTCGCCAAAGGGTCACACCTCTCGATGTCTGGCTAAAAAAGGATGTCAAAAAAAACGCCCCGCAAAAGCAGGGCGTTTGATTTATGCAAAGCGGTGTTGTATCTAGAAAGAAAAGCCAGTTTCGATGCTTGTCTGAGCAACAACTTCGCCTGAACCGGATCCGGTATCAATTTCACCGTCACCATTCAGATCAATGTAGCTCTGACGGAAGTCCCAGGTCAGTGTGGCTCCACCACCCAGACCAACCGTCACTTTGTATCCCAGCAAGGTTCCTTCGCTGACAATATCAAAGGGATCATCAACATTCATACGCAGGATATAGGCATTAGCTCCTTGTATCTTTGGAATTAGGTTTGGTGCGAGACCGATGGAACCCTGAATACCCTTAACGACATCATCTCCCGAAGCCATGTGCTGATAGCCAGCCTGCAAAGTTACCAACCCAAAAAGGTCGGCACCGAGACTACCAAAAACACCCATCATGGATGGATTATCATAGAGCTTTTCATAACGGGTACGTGGTGTTAATCCCATTCCGGCATAGTTGACGAAACCAACTCTCTCCAGATCATAGTTGCGATCAAACAAACCGTAGATAAAGTTGCCTGTAGGAGTAATTCTGAATTCCAGACTGGCTGTGAGGAAATTAAATATCTGTGCACGTAGACCAGGAGCTGTTGCGCCCATGCCATAAAGCACTTCTTTCTTTCGAATCACATCATTATCGTCATAATACATGGAGTCAGCAGTACCAAAATACTGACCAGCCTCTGCAAAGATGATCAGCTTCAGCTTGTCCATATTGAGAATGGGGTAGGCCATATCAACGCTTACACCCCCCACAGTACTGGGGTTTTCGCTGATATCAAAGGGATCTGGTTTGCGTGTGATTTCATCATCCCAATTTCTGGTGGGATCTGGCGTGTAATTATCTGTTTTACCATCACCGTCAATATCCCATTCATCATCCGATGCATCTGGGCGTCCATCCCCATCTGTATCCTTAGAATAAGCGGCATCATCGGGAAAATCATCCACCAGATTGGGGATATAATCCCCATCATCATCCTTCAGACCCAGGTACTGATTATTGTCCATAACAACAGTGCTGCCAAAAGTGAGTTTTCCTAGTGAAAAGGTTCCACGTAAACCCATGATTCCCAGGCCGGTGCTCTCCCCACTAAAAGAAAACTCCTTGTAATTGGCGACGACATTTTCAATTCCAAAATTCCCGAGTTTAAAACCAATATGATGTCCCGTCTTTCTAACAGAGGGGTATTCCATCATGTTTGAATAACCATTCATAAACAACCCATATCCGAGAACTACATTTTCAAGAGTTCCCACTCGGACATAAAGGGGATCACCAGGTTCGCCCCAGCGGACATACATAATTTTGTCAATGACATCCTTGGCGTCATTCCACTCATCTTTTCGAATATTTCCATCCTGATCCATGTAGATAACCACATCCAGACCAATCCCGAATTTACCGATTGAAAAATCTGGGCGTAAGGCGATCTGGTTATAGAGCTGACCATCAATGGTAACCGCACCAAAACCAGCATCCATGGCAAGACCGCCACCACCACCGCCATCTTGTTCAGCCTCTTCTTCTTCAGCCTCTGGTGTTGTTTCTGCTACAGCTGACGGGGGCACTGGTGGCATATCATCAGTTGTTGTGTCACCCTCTTCTTCAACCATTTCGGTTTCTGTTGCTGTGGAATCTGATCCAGCATCACCAGTTTCTTCTTCCACTGCAGGTGTCTCTTCTTCAGGGTCTTGAGGAATCGACCCCTCTTCAGTCTCACCTGTCTGAATATATCCATCAGTGGTAGAGCTAACCGTTTGACCGGGACCAGCCGTGCTGATCATACCGGTGAGGTTATTCATCACATCGACCTGACCTTCAGTGACAATCACTTGATCACCTGTTTCGGGGTCAGTTATGGTCCAGAACGCAGTTCCTTTAATGGAGGCAACAGAAGTTGGTGTATGGAGTTGAAAACCGAAATCAGCACCCTTTTCATATTTTGTAAGGGCTTGACCATATTCGAGACGAACATGGTAACCGGTTCCACCAATGTCTTCTACAAGGGCGATAGCGACTTCTGAATTCTCGCGAAGCTTTACTTGGCTTTTATCATCAAGAAGCAACATCACGGCAAAACCGTCATTTACTTTGATCTGATCATTGTTTTCCAGGATCATTCCCATGGTTACAGGGGTGTTATAATCGAAATCTTCTGCCTTTTGTATCAAGACATCACCTTGAACCTTGGAGATCACCGCGACCTTCTCGGCGTAAACGCCGCTGGCCAAAACCAGAGCAAAGACTAATAGGGTAACAATTCTTTTCATGTGTGCTTCCTCATTCTGTATGGATTTATATCCTTTTGATATCAGTGCCGAATTTAACAAACAGCCAAGACCCACCAAGCTTTTTCCTTGTGATTTAGAATATGGGAATTCCTGGGCTTTCCCGATTTTTGAAAGCGCTTTGGCAAATACACAGCCATAGAAAATAGAGGCGCTAAATCCGATTTTGCTTGCCCAAGTTATTTAAACACAATAAGTTTGTTTATCTGGGGTAATTAACCATGCCTGACACCCGGGGGAGAGCTCATTTGGTGCTCACATATAACGTGCTAAAGCCAGTCAGAAAGGAGAATTATGGGTTTTGAAATAACAGGAATATTTGTCCTGATGATTCTCGTGCTGGTGCTTCTGGTTCTGGAGGTCATCCCCATTGATGTTCTGGGTTTGGGTCTGCTGCTGGTGCTGTGGTTCACGGGCTATGTAGATAGCGATCAAGCTATTGCCGGGTTTAGTAACAAGGCCGTTCTCACGGTTGCAGTAATGTTTGTGTTGAGCCACGCCCTGGTTAAAACCGGTATCCTTGAAAATTTCGCCAAATATTTTATAGAGCTGGAAAACAAGGTGAAGTGGCTGGGAATAGGGTTATTCTTTGTTACTGTAAGCCTTTTTTCTGGTTTTATCAATAATGTGGCGGCTGTGGCCATTTTTATCCCAGTTGCCATGCATATGGCCTCAAAATTTAGAATTTCGCCCTCTAAATTACTTATACCCCTCTCCTATGCAGCCATCTATGGTGGCACCATTACACTTATTGGAACCTCAACCAACCTGCTTGTCAGCGCTGTTGGTGAAGACCACGGCTTACCGGCACTTGGTATGTTTGAGTTTTTACCTCTGGGGCTTGTCTTTCTTGTGGTGGGATCCATCTATAGTCTGTTTGTTTTGCCCCGCCTGTTGCCGTCCCGAGCTCCAGTGAGCACCCTGGTGGGTAAATACCACATGTCGACCTATCTCACTGAGTTCAAGATTGACGAGGGCTCACCCCTCATTGGATCGAATTGTCGAGAGCGACAGGTCAATGAACGTTATGAAATTACGGTGCTGGATATCATTCGTGATGGTGTTCACCTGGCTGGCAATGTAGGTGAACTCACACTTAGACAGGGCGACATTTTACTGACCAAAGGTGCCATAGATAAATTTTTAAAATTTCACCAACAGGAAAAGGTCCTGGCACTTTCGGATGTAAAACTGGGCGAAGATGAACTCCAGGAAGGTGACAATGTTTTGGTTGAAGGTCTGATCGGACCAGAGTCAACGCTTTACGATAAAACCTTGAGTGATCTGGATTTCAGGAAGAGATATCAAGCATTTGTGTTGGCAATCAGTCGCAGGGGTGGCACGATCAAACAAAAGATAGCCCATATACGCCTCCGCTTTGCTGATACCCTACTCATGCTCATGCCTGCTGACCAAATCGCAGAAATGCGCAATGATCCAGATTTGATTATCCTCCAGCACCATGAAATTAATATGCGCAAAAAAAGGATCCGCTGGCTGGCCGTCATCATTATTCCCATCATTATGCTGTCGGCAGCCACCGGCTTCGTCGATATTCTGGCTGCTGCCCTGGCTGGGGCTTTTCTTCTCCTGGTAACAAAGCATATCTCAACCCGGGAAGCCTACAGTGCTATTAATTGGCCCGTCATTATCTTTATTGCGGCTTTTATTCCCTTTGGAACCGCCATGGAAACCAGTGGTGCAGCTCATTTGGTCGGTTCAAGTGTAACCGCCATGGCCAGCGTCTTTTCAGACAGGCTTGCGCCTTATGTGCTGCTTTCCAGCCTCTATTTAATCACTGCCATCATCACGGCAGTTGTTTCAAATAATGCCGCCGCCATTGTGTTGACCCCCATTGCCATCGCAGCAGCAAACAACATGGGTATCGACTCCAGGCCACTGATATTCACCATCTGTTATGCAGCATCAGCCAGTTTTATGACGCCCATTGGATATCAAACCAATCTCATGGTCTATGGTCCCGGAAAATACCAGTTTATGGATTATGTGAAAGCCGGTGCTCCCCTGAATTTTATTTTCTGGGTAATTGCATCTGTGATGGCGCCAATTTTCTGGCCTTTTTAAGAGGTTAGGAGAAAATAGAGATTACTTCAAAAGCGTCATACGCTTAATCTGTGTTTCAGAATCAGACTCCAACCGTATAAGATAAACCCCACTGGCCTGATCCTTGGCATTCCAGACGAGCTGATGGTCTCCTGCCGGCAGGTAATCGCTGATCAAAACGTCGATGAGCTTGCCAGTTAAATCATATACACTCAACTCAAGATATGTCGCAGCAGGTATTGAAAATCTCAAGCTGGTTGAGGGATTAAAGGGATTTGGAAAATTCTGTTGCAGGACCATTTGATTGGGCTGTGTATTTTTCTCTTTTTCGTCCAGAGCAACAACCGTTTCGTCCGGGAAGAAGGTGTAGGCTACACCCCCCTTGGTAAACCAGGATTGGGAGATTGACGTTTTGCCGTATTCATAACCTTCACCGTTTTGCCGTGCTGGATCATGAACTAATGGATCACCCTGGCTATCAAAGCCAGCCAACATCATGAGGTGTCCCGAATAAAGCGGGGGTCCAACCGACATGACAACCCGTCCGCCGGCAGCAAGTGTGTCATACGCCTGACTCCAGGTGCGGTACCGGGTTACAGCTCCATCCAACTGGTGTCCGGCCGCATTCTGAACCGCTCGAGGCCATATGCCGAAGAGGTTCCAGTAATCATCATAGTTATCAACGGCAAAATCATAAGGATCCACCTCTATACCATAGGAGCGGATAGCCAGGACAGTAGATGTGGGTGAGCAGATGCTGCCGCCAATTTCAGGGTCCACGTTGTACTGACATACAAAATTGGTTGGGATATATATTTCAGGCGGGTCATCATTCACAATGGCCGAAAGGTTCATGTTGTCAGTGGTAGCCTGGTCACTCACATAAAAACTGAGCTTGTCAATGGAGGGAGAGGGATGGTCGGCCTGCAGGCGTTTAAAATCAACACGCCACTGCCAGATCGTATGAAAGTCATCCAGGACCACATAATCATAGTCAATTTCCCCTGCTGCATAGGAGGTCGAACCATAGAATGGCCAGATATAATTTTTCCAATAGCCCACGGTTAACCAGGGGGACCAGGTCGAGCTATACTTAAAACGCATGGAAATTTTGAAACCACAATCTTCATGAAGAGCCTCACCATTCCATGAAGGAAGTCCACGGTTAAAGGAGGCTGGAAGGGTATCTGGAATTAAGGTGAAGAATCCTGAAACCACCCCATCGGCTAATTGTAAGGATTTCCCATCTTCACTTAGTACGACATTGCTGTTGCTGCTGATGTGAGCCCACATTTCAGCTGTCCTGGATACCCTGGCCTGGTCTGGGTAGTCAGCCAGGATAGTCGAAACCAGAAATAGAAAAATAATGAGAGGGTGTTTCATGTACCTGATTCCTCTTTGGCGAGACGTATCATGACTTGTTTGTGAATGAGAACCCATGCTTGGGGATGAACATAGATATGAATTAGAGCTTTCCATAAGGATTTTAGGTGTACTCGAGTTTGAGGTGAAGAAAGACTTCATTCTTGATCTGTTTGTTGCTCAGAATTTTTATGCGGGGTGGTTTTATCAGACGCTGTCCACCCAACAGGGCCGGCGCCTTCTCGTCTCCAATCACCGAGGGAACCAAAGTCAGATAAAGCTCATCAAGAATTTGGGCGGTAATAAATTTGTGAAGAATGTGCCCGCCCCCTTCCACCAGTAAATCGTTCACATCACACGTGGCGATATGTCTCAGAATCTGATCCATTTGTCCGGATTGATCAGGAATAGAAACAATATTGACATGATCGGGAGGGGGTTGTCTGGGTTTACCATTATCTGAACCGGAGAAGATGGTAACAGGTATTTCAGGATGCTGAAAAAGCTCGGCTTCAAAATCCAGATCCAGGCTGCGACTCATGATGAAGTGATGAGCATTCTTGCCTGGGTTGTTTCCACGATGAACTTTGGGCCAGGTTCTGAAAGTGCTGGCTCCAAATAGAATGCCATCAGCCTCATCGCGTAATGAGATGAGATTTTCCATATCATATCTTGATCCGATGGCCACAAAATGGTCTACTCCGGCCGGTCCGATTTTGCCATCCGATGTGGTTGCCATACAAGCGAAAACTCTCATGTTTTTGGGTGCTCCATGCGGGAAAATAGCTCCGGAGATAAGAAAAGCACAACTTCGATTTGTTTTTGGGTTCACATCGTGTACTTTCAGCTAATGAAATGGTTTATAATTACATTGTTTGCAGTGATTCTTCTGGTAGGATGCGAACTGTTTACCCCACGTGATTCAGAGTCCCCTATTGATGTTCTTGATCCCTACGCCTGGGTTCCTCCAACGTCACCAGAATTTGTACTTCAAAATCTTGCCAATGCCTTCCCGGCCCAGAAGCTTAATTATCATCTTGATGTCCTGGGCAACTCCGATGAAACAGGCGAGGCCTTTGCTTTTTTCCCAGATCAAGGTGTAGCCAGCTCCCAACCCGGTGTTTTTGACAACTGGGGATATGTGGAAGAGGAAAACTTTATTACCAAGCTGTTCGAATCACTCAATGCAGAGGGCCTTCAGCGTCTTGAGTGGGAAATTGAACAATTATCACCCATTGATGATCGCTATGAGATTATTACGGACTATTATTTGACATTATCGTTTGGAGAATCGGAAGCCCCTTTGCCGACTCAACTCAGGGGGCAGGCCACGCTGACCCTGGTGCAAAATGTAGATTTATTGTATGAAATATCTGTGTGGCAGGACCTGAAGTCTGATTCGCTGCCCTGCTGGAGCGATCTTAAAACGCTGGTACAATAAGCCGTGAAAACCTCAACGCCTACCCTTCTCCCTATCCTGATTGTCCTGATTGTCCTGATTTTTCTGCAGGGCTGTTGGAACCCTTTTGCACCAACAGAAGGTGTTTTGGAGGGTGAAGCAAACCTGATCCTTACCGAACAGAAATCGCCAGAGGATGTTTTGCAAAATTTCCGCTATGCCTATATCTACCGTGATAGCCTGGTTTATAGCGAACTCTTTGATACCAGTTTTGTCTTTCTCTACTTCGACCCCGATATAGGAGGGGTTGGCGGTTATGACTATTGGGGTAGAGATACTGAATTGCGCACCACAGGGCGTCTTTTTCGCGCTTTTGATCACTTTACGCTGGTATGGAATGCAACCATCGCCACCGATACTTCCCAAACTGGTGAAATCAGCCTGACCAAGACTTTCGACCTATCCATAGGAGGTGAATTTTTCCTTTCAGGGAATGCTGTATTCGATTTTGTAAGTGATCCAGAAGGAATCTGGCATATCGCCCGCTGGCAGGACCAATCATTCTTTTAGAACTGTTGTCTTGGATTTCCAACAAAAGCAACACCTCAGTAACTCATTAACTCAGGAGCGCAGCAGCTCATTTTTTTAAACTCACCCTTACAGCGTTTGACATTGGCACCAACCACAATAAATTCATAGCTATAACAAAGGAATTGATATGATCGTTTTGAATAAAGTGTTTCACTTCTGCGCTGCCCATCGCTACGGAAATCCCACCATGAGCGAAGCAGAAAACCTGGCGGCTTTTGGAGAAGACCTCAATATCCATGGACACAATTATGTGCTGACTGTTTCAGTTAAAGGCAAAGTAAATCCAGCAACGGGATTTCTTGTAGACCTGGGGCATCTCAAAGAGGTGGTAAAAGAACATGTTATCCAGCACGTCGATCATTCCCAAATAGAGATCGATATCCCCTGGTTTGAAGGCCAACAGCCTTCAACGGAGAATATGGTGGTGTGGATCTGGGAGCAGATAGCAAGTCATCTACAAGAGGGCCAGCTGCATCGTGTCAGGCTCCAGGAAACACCGACGATATACACGGACTATTACGGTCCTGAATAGGCATCAACCCACACTCCCAAAGGCGTGTACTTTAGAATCCTCAAAAAGGATGATATATGACGGTATATAATTCAAACCCATCCCCTGAAATTGTTCAAAGAAGAGAGCGGGTTTTTCTCGTTTTGGCAGGGCTCTTTCTGGGCACCCTGGCCATGCTCAACATACTGGGCATTAGTCGTTTTATTAAATTATTTACCCTGAGTTTCGAAAATTACGGCGATGTGGTATTTGCTGTGGCAGTCGGTGTTTTGCCCTACCCATTAACTTTTTTAGCCACGGATCTTATCAGTGAGCTCTATGGCCGCAAACGGGCTAATTTCGTGGTTTTTGTTGGATTGATACTCAACCTGTGGGTCATGTTTATCATGTGGCTGGGTGGTGTGGTGCCGGGCTTTGAAACGCTGACCGCCACGGGAGAAATCGCCCGAGATGCAGCCGGTCGCCTTCCCGTTTTTTATGAGGTGAGAGCCCTGACCTTTGGTGCCGTCACGGCTTCCATGATTGCCTATCTGGCAGCCCAGTTTGTTGATGTCTATATGTTCCACTTCTGGAAAAAACTGACCAGAGGTAAGCACCTCTGGCTGAGAAATAATGGATCTACCCTGGTGAGCCAGTTGGTAGATACAGTTGCTGTAATTCTGGTTACCCACTATTACGCCAAGGCCCTGCCCGTAGATATGGCAAAACCGATCTTTAACCAACTGCTGGTCTTTATTGCGTCAGGTTATACGTTTAAATTGTTTGCAGCACTTGTGGATACCGGTCCTTTTTATCTCGGCGTGCACTATCTTTCACGCTATCTGGAGATCAACCCTCTAGCTGATTTTGAAATTGAAAATGAGTCCCCTGGACAGGAGTAATAAATGAAAGACTTAAAGAAAATTGAAGATTTAACCCACAGCCTCTTGACTGAGATTGGTGAAGACCCCTCGCGTGAGGGATTGCTTCGCACTCCACTACGGGTGGCCAAAGCCTGGAAATTTATTGCCAAAGGTTATGACCAGAATTTGAAGGACGTGCTAAACGATGCCATCTTTGAGGATAAATGCTCTGAAATGGTGGTTGTACGAGACATCGAGTTCTTCAGTATGTGTGAACACCATATGCTCCCCTTCTTTGGTAAAGCCCATGTGGCCTATATCCCCCGGGGAAAAGTGATTGGTTTATCAAAAATCCCCAGAATCATTGAGATGTATTCCCGCAGACTTCAGATTCAGGAGCGTATTACCCACCAGGTGGCAGAAGCACTTATGGAATTATTAGATCCTGCAGGTGTGGCTGTGGTATTGGAAGGTCGTCACCTTTGCATGCAGATGCGCGGTGTTGAAAAACAGAATTCCTTTGCCACCACATCAGCCATGTTGGGTGAATTTCATGATGAAGCTGAAACAAGAGCGGAATTTCTAAGTATTATAAGCATGAAGAACCTCTAAATCACCCATTTGTCTCGTCACACCGAGCGGAGTCGAGGTGCAAGAGATTATTGATAAAGCCTGTTTTTAGATCCTAATCCCTCGACTCCGCTCGGGATGACGAGGGACCAAACAAGAGAGAAACTATGCCTGAAAAACTAAGAAAGCTGTTTGAAGATCATTTCAAGGAAAAGGTCGTTGATCTGAATCCACTACCAGCCCATGGGTCCAATCGTGAGTACTTTCGTCTGAGTAATGACAAGCGCTCTGTGATTGGTGCAAAAAACCGGGACCGGCTTGAGAACGATGCCTTTGTAAGCTTTTCCAGGCATTTCCTGGCAAAAGATCTTGATGTACCAGAAATTTATGCTGAAGACCTGGACCAGGATATTTATCTCCAACAGGATCTCGGTGATATTACCCTTTTCGACTATCTCCTGGAGGCAAGAGAAGGGCGTAAAGATTTTCCTGAAGGCCTGTATAAAACCTATGAACAGGTCGTAGAATTGTTGCCTCAGTTCCAGATCAAGGGTGGTCAGGGGCTGGATTACGGCAAGTCCTATCCCCACCACAGTTTTGATCGTCAATCCATGATGTGGGACCTGAATTATTTTAAATACTATTTTCTCAAGCTGGCCCACATCCGTTTTAATGAGCAAAAGCTGGAACAAGATTTTCGAACATTTACCGACTTCCTGCTTCAGGCTGATGGCAATCATTTCCTGTATCGCGATTTTCAATCCAGAAATATCATGCTAGAAGATGGTAAACCATGGTTCATTGATTATCAGGGAGGTCGCAAGGGTGCTCTGCAATATGATATCGCCTCTTTGCTCTTTGATGCCAAGGCCGATCTGCCATTTGAGGTGAGAGAGCGCTTGCTGGATCATTATCTAAATGAGGTCGCCAAGTTGATCCCCATTGATCGCGAGGTTTTCACCAAACATTACTATGCCTTCGTGTTTATTCGCATTATGCAGGCCATGGGCGCCTATGGCTATCGTGGTTTTTATGAACGCAAAACCCACTTCCTCCAGAGTATTCCCTATGCCATTAGAAATCTTGAATACCTGATGCGTAAAGTGGATCTACCCATTGATATCCCGGTCATGATGGATGTGTTTCAGCAGCTGATTCAATCCTCGGCCCTCAGGGAATTTGGGAAAGCGAACTTGCGTCTCAAAGTTCGCATCACCAGCTTTTCATATAAAAAGGGGGTTCCCGTTGACGATCGTGGCCATGGCGGTGGGTTTGTCTTTGATTGTCGCTTCCTGCCCAATCCCGGACGAAATGTTGCCTATAAAAAGCTATCAGCTAACGATCAGGAAGTCATAGACTGGTTTGCCCACAAGGCAGACATGAATCGCTGGTTGAAACGCATGTTTACCATGGTGGATGCAGCGGTTACCAGCTATGAAGAACAGAATTTTACCGACCTGATGATTTCATTCGGATGTACGGGGGGTCAACATCGCTCTGTGCATTCTGCCAACAGGCTGGCGGATCACCTGAAAGAGACACACGATATTGATGTGGTGCTCTATCATAGAGAATTGGAATAAAGCATTAATTTTCAACAATCAGCGAGGTCGCTCAGATCGTCACCTTGAGCGGAGTCGAAAGGTACAGGTGTTTATTGATTAAGGTTGAATTGGAAGGTACTACACCAGGCAATACCCATAAAAATAAGCCAGAGTCAATTATCTCCGGGAGTCTCGCTTGAAGGCCATGCTCTTTGCTGCGGGTCGGGGAACGCGACTGGCCCCCCTGACGGACAGGCATCCCAAGTGCCTGGTTACTGCTGGTGGTAAGACCCTTTTAGAGCACAATATTCTCAAAATTCAAATGGCCGGGGTTGATACCCTGGTCATCAACACCCATCATTTTAGCGACCAGGTTAAAGATTTTGTACGGACCAGAGATTTTGGATTGACCATCCATATCTCAGAAGAAAAAGACCTGTTGGGGCAGGGTGGCGGATTGCTTTATGCCTCCAAATATTTCCAGGGAGAAGACGCCTTTCTGGTCTGCAACAGTGATATTTATTCCGAGCTTGATTTGAACGAACTCCTGTCTGCCCATAATAGGTCCCAGAGTCTGGCCACACTGGCTGTGGCCAAGCGCGAAACCTCACGCTATTTGAGATTCGACCAAAACAATAATTTATGTGGTTGGGAAAACCAGAAAACCGGCGAAAAAATCTCATGGAACACCAACAGCTATGAAAAACAGGCCTTCAATGGGATCCAGGTCATATCATCTGGAATTTTTGAATATATGAGTGATCTTGGGACTTCTTTTTCCACGATTCCAGTCTATCTGAAAGCAGCACAGTCCGGCGAAAACATCAAGGCCTTCCCCATGGACCAGTCCTATTGGATTGATATTGGAACGGTTGAAAAACTGGAAACCTTGCGACAGCATTTAATTTGATTTACAGGCGAGGATTCGAATCCTCGCGTACATATGTGAGGATCAATTATGGGTTTAACAAAATATGATATTGCAATCATTGGTGGCGGCCCCGGTGGGTATGTCGCTGCAATCAGAGCTGCTCAGCTTGGGAAAAAAGCAGTGGTGATTGAGCGCGCCGATCTGGGTGGGGTGTGTCTGAATTGGGGCTGTATTCCTACCAAGGCCCTCTTAAAAAGTGCAGAAGTATTACGATCTGCCCAGAAAGCCAAAAAATTTGGTGTCGTAGTGGATGGTGTTGAGGTGGACTTCCCCTCGGTGATTCAGCGCTCAAGACAGGTCGCTGGCTCCCTTTCAAAGGGAGTTGATTTCCTCATGAAGAAAAATGAAGTCGATGTAATCCATGGTTCAGCCATGTTGTTGGGTGGAAATAAGATTCGTATCAATAACGATGAAAAGATTAGCGCCGATAATATTATAGTGGCTACAGGGGCACGTCCCCGTCCCATGCCGGGAGCCGCTTACGATGGTGAAACCATTATCTCATCCAAAGAGGCCATGAGCCTGGAAAGCATCCCGGAAAAACTGGTTATCGTCGGGGCTGGAGCCATCGGTGTTGAGTTTGCCGATTTTTATGCGGCCATGGGTAGCCAGGTAACCATGGTTGAAATGTTACCCCACCTGCTTCCCATTGAAGATGAAGAGGTCTCTGCAGAGCTGGAAAAAATATTTAAGCGCAAAAAGATCAAGACCCACCTGGAGTCAATGGTTGAATCTGTTTCTGTTTCAAGGGGACAGGCTTTTGTCAAAGTAAAAACGAAGACAGGAGATGTCCTGGAGTTGGAGGCAGACAAGGTTCTCATCGCAATCGGTGTCCAGGGAAATACAGAAGATTTGGGGCTGGAAGAAGCTGGAGTACAACTGGAAAAAGGCTGGATTAAAACCAATGGATATATGCAAACCAGCGCTGCTGGCATCTATGCCATTGGAGATGTAGCTGGTCCACCCTGGTTAGCTCACGTCGCCTCACATGAAGGCATTACAGCAGTTGAGCATATCGCTGGATTGAATGTAAAGCCCATGCGGTATGACAATGTCCCTGGCTGCACCTACTGCACACCCCAGGTGGCCTCAATTGGACTTACAGAACGGGCCGCTATCGAAGCAGGTTATGAGGTGAAGATTGGCAAGTTTCCATATCGTGTATCTGGCAAAGCCATGGCATCAGGTGAAACGGATGGATTTACTAAGCTTATCTATGATGCCAAATATGGAGAACTCCTGGGCGCACATATCATAGGGGCTGAGGCAACTGAGCTTATCGCAGAGATCGGAATTGCCCGTTCACTGGAAGCGACACATGAAGCCGTGCTTGAAACTATTCATGCACACCCCACGTTGTCAGAAATGACAATGGAAGCTTCCGGTCTGGCATTGGATCGCGGTATCCACCTTTAAAAAGCGAGGAGACCCTTCCCAATTAACTGGGATAGCCACAATATATTGATTAAAACCAACAACTTCTTCCTATAGATAGTGCTTTGACGGCTTCCCTAAAAATTGGGATATTTGATTTTGTAACACAGGGTCAGTCAATAATCAAAAGGGAAGCTCCTTGGTATGAGACCTCAAATCGTTTAGTATGAGCGCAAAAAAAAGAGGATATTCAAGAAGATGCCGTTTCCCCATATAAAACCCCTGCTCAACTCCATAGATACAATCATTAGCGACCTGGATTCCAGGGATGACATTCTACAAAAAATATCAGAGCTCCTTTCAGAAAGAGTCGACCACTACAATTGGGTTGGTTTTTATATCGTTGATGAATCAGGTACCAATCTCATTCTGGGTCCCTATGTAGGCGATCCAACCGACCATGTTAAAATTGCCTTTGGCAAGGGAATTTGTGGCCAGGTCGCAGTCTCTCAAATGAGTCTCATTATTCAGGATATTTCCCTGGAAGACAATTATCTGTCATGTAGCTCAAATGTCCAGTCCGAGGTGGTTTTTCCAATTATGAAGGGCGATAAGTTTGTGGCAGAGTTGGATATCGACTCCCACGCCATCTCACCCTTTACGGAGCTGGATACGAAACTGCTTGAGGCCATCTGTGAGAAACTGGCAGTTATATTTTGAATTTTTCAGGCTATAGACAACGCTTATGTCATCCCGAGCGGAGTCGAGGGATCACACACATCAAGCAATATGAGAAAATGAAACACGCTTTCCTTGGCTGATCTGCACGTCATAAAAAAAGGGCTGGTCCCCTACAAGGAAGCCTGGGAGTATCAACGACAGACCCATGCCATGAGACTGGCTGGTGAGATTCTAGACACCCTTATTCTGCTTGAACACCCCCCGGTTTACACCTTTGGGAAAAATTCTGACCAATCAAATCTGATGGATGCCCGCGATGCTGAAATCATCAGAAGCGACCGTGGAGGAGATATCACCTGGCATGGTCCAGGTCAACTTGTAGGATATCCCATTATCAACCTGGAAGACCATAAGAAAAGTGTAAGCTGGTATATGCGGAACCTGGAAGAAGTGATAATTCATACCCTCAAGCACTACGATATCGTGGGTGAACGCATCTCTGGAATGACCGGTGTATGGATTGGTAACCAGAAGGTTTGTGCCATGGGAGTACGACTTTCCCGTTGGGTCACCATGCATGGATTTGCCTTGAATGTGAGACCAGATATGTCATATTTCAACGGCATGATCCCCTGTGGAATAAAGGGCAAGGGGGTTGTGAGTATGCAGGAATTGCTTGGCTCTGAAATAACGATTAAAGACGTTACCCAACCATTGATTCAGGCATTCCAGTCGGTATTTGAATTCGATAAAGTTATAGATTAACCGCGGAGTCTTTGCGTGTCAGCGAGCCTGAAAGGATTTCAAAAAGAAGCGTTACTGGGCATTTTCAAAACCATGGCGACCTCGCGTCGTACAGATGAAAAAATGCTCACACTTTTGAGACAGGGAAAATCATTTTTCCATATTGGTGCCTCGGGACACGAAGGGGCTCAGCTGGCCTGTGCCATGCAGATGAATTCAGATCTGGATTGGTCCTATCCCTATTATCGTGATCAAACCATGGTCATGGGTTTGGGAATGACCACAGAAGAGCTTTTTCTGGGATTTCTAGCCAAGGCAGATGACCCTGGTTCGGGTGGTCGCCAACTGCCCCAGCATTACGGACAAAAAGATTTGAACATTGTTTCCCAGTCCAGCCCAACAGGTACCCAATATCTACAAGCTGTGGGAACAGCCATGGCGGTCCGTCAGACCGGCAAAAAGGCTCTGGTATATGTGTCATCCGGCGAGGGCACTACCAGCCAGGGGGAATTCCACGAAGCGCTTAACTGGGCTGGTCGGGAGAAGTTGCCCGTTCTTTTTCATATTGAAGACAACGGTTTTGCCATCTCGGTTCCCAAATCATCTCAGACTGCCGAGGGGTCTGTCTATGATATGGTCGGCGGTTACGGAAACCTGAATAGATTTGAAACAGACGGAACCGACTTCTTCGAATCCTACGCCACTTTCAAAGCAGCTATTGAAAGTATCCGGGCTGGAAAAGGTCCGGCCATCGTGGTTTCAAATGTAGTACGTCTTTTGCCCCATTCATCTTCAGATGATCACCGTAAATACCGAGACGCCAAGGAGCTTTCAGAAGAACAAAAACGAGATCCTATTGAAAAATTCAGAGCTCAGTGTGAGCTGGCTGGTATTATTAGTTCCGAGGAATTTCAACAGGTTTGGAATGATGTTTTGCTGGAGGTTGACGAAGCAGCTGAAAAAGCACTCTTAGCGCCATTTCCTGAAAGGGCTGATGCAGATACCCATGTGGTGGATGAATCACCTGTCTCCATCCCTGCTTCTGAACCGGCAACGACCGGATCGGAAATCGTCATCGTCGATGCCGTCAATCATGCCCTCCACGAGGAAATGAGACGTAATGAAAACATGATCATTTATGGCCAGGATGTGGCAGATGGAAAAGGGGGTGTGTTTACAGCCACAAAGGGCCTCTCAACTGAGTTTGGAGACAAGCGTGTTTTCAATTCCCCGCTGGCCGAGGCATCCATTGTGGGAACCGCCGTTGGCGCGGCCGTCGCCGGTCTTAAGCCTGTGGTTGAAATTCAATTTGGAGACTATATCTGGACGGCCATGATGCAGATCAGAAACGAAGTCGCCACCATCCGTTATCGCAGCAACAATTCTTATTCATGTGGTATGGTTATTCGAACTCCTGTTGGCGGATACATTCATGGTGGCTTATGCCACAGCCAGAGTATTGAAGGCTTCTTTATGCATCTGCCAGGTATTCATATCGTTTATCCATCAAATGCTGCTGATGCCAAGGGCTTACTCAAGTATGCCTGTCGTATAGATGACCCCGTACTTTTCCTTGAGCACAAGGGTATGTATCGCCAGGGCTTTGCCAAACGGCCAGAACCGGATGAGAATTATCTCCTGCCCTTTGGTCAGGCGGCTGTGGTACGTGAAGGACGCGATCTCACCATCGTCACTTATGGTTTAATGGTTTACAAGGCTATCGAGGCGGCTAAATATCTTGAAAAAAGCACAGGCGCATCAATTGAGGTCATCGATTTACGAACACTCAGCCCTCTTGATAAAGTCACTATTGGACAGTCCCTCCAAAAAACCAGCAAAGCCCTGGTTGTATACGAAGACACGCTGACAGCAGGTCCCGGTGCAGAAATAGCAGCCATTATTGCCGAGGAGTATTTTGAGTATCTGGATGGTCCTGTATTGCGGGTAGCAGCCAAGGATGCACCAGTCCCCTTTAACTGGGACCTGGAAGATGAGATATTACCCCAGACAGAAGATATCCGTCTGGCTGCAGAAAGACTTTTGGGGTATTAACATGGGGTTAATTCAGCGGGGCACGACGATACGCTATCAGGCACGCGAGGATTATAATCCTCGCCTGGGAAACCGGTCAGCAATATTTTCTGAATGGGACAAAAAGGTGATCTTATGATATTCGATATCGTCATGCCCAAAATGGGAGAATCCTTAACCGAGGGAACCGTTCTGGAATGGAAAAAGAAGATCGGTGAGAGTATAGACAAAGATGAGACACTTCTGGAAATTGCCACAGATAAGGTTGACGCTGAAATCCCCAGTCCTGTCTCAGGGACCCTGGTTGAGATCATTGGCGAAGTCAACCAGACCTATGATATAGATACCATCATTGCCCGGGTAGAAACTTCAGATTCTGTTGAAGCTCCTGTCAAAGTTGCGAGTGGTAGTCAATCGCCAGAAGGGACGTTGCATGCAACGTCCCGACCCCAAAGCGCACCTCAGCGCCCAGCTCAAGCACCAGTGATCTTTGATGACAACCGCGTCTATTCTCCTCTGGTGAGAAGTATTGCTGCCCAGGAAGGGATAACGCCAGCTGTACTGCAACAGATACCCGGTAGTGGATTTCGGGGGCGGGTATCAAAAAAGGATGTGCTTTTTTATCTAGAGACTCGTGGCTCAGGTAGTAAAAAAACAGAGTCAGTTAGCGGGTTGGAAGAAACGGGTCTGGCCGAAAGGATGTCTCCAGAAGATATTGAAATCATTGATATGGATAGCATGCGTAAAAGCATTGCCAGGCATATGCGCAAGAGTGTTGACACCTCAGCCCATGTTTACTCGGTCAGCGAAGCCGACATGACACACATCATGACCTTTATATCTGAGAACAATGAGGCCTTCAAAGCCAAACATGGCCACTCCCTCACCGTCACCCACTTTATTACCCAGGCGGTGCGAGATGCCCTGCTAAACTTTCCCATGATTAATACCTCGCTGGATGGCACCAGGATTATTCGACACAAACACCTCAATATTGGTATTGCAGTCGCAGTAGGAGATGGGTTGGTTGTTCCCCCGGTCAGAAATGCTGAGGAAAAATCACTCAAAGAAATTTCAGATGATATTTCAACCATCGTCAGCAAGGCACGGGATAAGAAGTTGACCCTTGAAGACCTTGAAGGAGCCACATTCTCCATTACAAATTTTGGTGTTTTTGGCAATCTGGCAGGCTACCCAATTATCAATCAACCCAATGTGGCCATTCTGGGTGTAGGGGCTATCAAGAAAAGACCTGTCGTTATTGAAACAAAAGCTGGCGATGAAATCGCAATACGCCAGATATGTGTCTTTACCCTGGGCTTTGATCATCGTTTAGTAGATGGCGCCATGGGTGGACAGTTTATTGAAGAAATAATGAAGAACCTTGAAAGCGTAGATCCCCAGAAGGAACTCGCTGGAATACTCAGATAACATGGTCTTCCTAAGGTTTGAGCCATAATGGTCATTGCGAGAAGTGAAGCGACGAAGCAATCTCGAAATATTGATAGTGGAAAATATAGAGATCGCCGCGTTCGTACTTCACTCGCGATGACGAGTGCTAAAAAGAAAGCATTATAAATGTCAATTCAGTATAAAACTAATTCTCGCAAAGAGCGCCAAGACGCTGAGATTTTTTGGGATGGACAAAAAACGCTGTTTCGTCATATTCCTTGTAAAAAGAAATCAGTCTTCAGTGATATGGCTGATAGGAGTATCGCTTAATGTCTAAGCCCTCCAAACCAGCCTGGCTTAAAACCAAGTTACGCAGTGGCCCAAATTTTCAGGACCTGAAGAGTATCGTATCAGACCATAAGGTTAATACAGTTTGTCAGGAAGCCATGTGCCCCAATATCAGCGAATGCTGGGAGCGTCGAGCTGCCACCATCATGATTCTGGGAGACACCTGTACGCGCTCCTGTGCCTTTTGTGCTGTTAAAACGGGTCGACCTTCGGCTGTTGACCTGGATGAGCCCAGAAGGACCGCTGGGGCCGTTAAAAAGATGGGTCTACACCATTGTGTCATTACCTCAGTTGATCGAGATGAGCTGGAGGATGGCGGCGCCGGCATCTGGGCTGAAACCATTCGCCAAATTCATGCTGAAGTACCGGGCTGTTCCATAGAAGTGTTGACACCAGATTTTCAAGGTAATCCTGAAAGCATCAAAATCGTTCTGGATGCCAGACCTGAAATCATGAGCCACAATATGGAAACCGTGGAACGGCTCCATCGCAGAATTCGTCCTCAAGCTCAGTATCAACGATCCCTGGATGTTCTCAGACAATCCGTCTCAGAAGGTTTGCAGACCAAAACCTCTATTATGGTTGGTATCGGTGAAGAAAAGGCAGAGGTTTTTGCTCTCATGGATGATGTGCGTGAAACCGGAACCCAAATCTTTTCCCTCGGACAATACTTGCAGCCAACAAAAGAACACGAGCCGGTTCATCGATACGTCCATCCCGATGAATTTGCCGAGTACAAAGCCTACGGAATGAAAATAGGGTTCAGTTATGTAGAATCAGGACCGCTGGTGCGTTCATCCTACCATGCGGATGAACAGGTCTTACACAACCAAATTCTGCATCCCGCTCATGATCAAGAGGTTGTCCCGGGATAACTGTCCATGCAGGTTACCTATCGTGAAATGCGTCTTGACGATCACCAGTTTCTCCATGATTTGTGGGAGAAAACACCGGGGTTGTGTATTAGAAAAGCCGACACATACGATGGCTTCGCTTCTTTTCTGGAGCGAAATCCAGGCTTCAGTTTTGTAGTCGAATCCCAGGGTCAGTTGGTGGGTGGAATATTGGGCGGACACGATGGTCGTTTTGGTTCCATTCATCATTTGGTGGTTCTGCCGGCGTTCCGAAAACAAGGGATTGGAAAGCGACTTGTTTCCCTGAGTCTGGATAAAATCAAATCTGCTGGCATAGAGAAGTGTCACATCTTTATCAATAAGGACAACCAGGCCGGAGTGAATTTTTGGAAAAATATGGACTGGGTTGAGCGAATTGAACTCACCATGGCGTCCTACACTTTTTAACTTCTCATTAAAATGTTTTAGCGTTGTAATTAATGTTTCATGCAGGTAAACTAAAGCCTGTTTACGAAATCTATCAGACATAGCAGCATAAAAGCAGGGTGGTATTTATGAATTTTCCATGGAACATGTTTCTGGATCTTGGTGTTATTTCAATGGCATTATTATTGGCAACCTTCCTCAGGGCTCGAATCAATTTCTTCCAAAAATATCTCATCCCCAATGCCCTGACAGCCGGATTCATTCTCCTGCCCTTTTACAATTTTCTGGCCCCTGTTGTGGGCATGTCAGAAATTGGTCTGGGAGCCATCGTATATCATCTTTTGAGCATATCCTTTATCTCAATGAGTCTCCGAAAGCCAGCCTATACCAAACGCAAGGGAGATAAAAGTGTCTTTGGTACTTCTGTTTCTATAATTTCCCAGTACTCCCTCCAATCTCTGGTTGGTCTGCTCCTCACCTTTTTCTTCATGAGTACCGTTATGAAGGAACTATACCCGGCATTTGGATTTTTCATGCCCCTGGGTTTTGCCCTGGGACCAGGCCAGGCTTATGCCATAGGTGAAGGGTGGGTCAGTATGGGTTTTGAAGGCGCACCAGATGTAGGTCTCACCTTTGCAGCTGTGGGTTATATGTGGGCTTGTTTTGGTGGTGTCATTTTGATCAATATGGGGATCAAGAGGGGCTGGTTGGGAAAAGCCCAGATTGAAAAAATCCATGCAAAACGCTTTCGTTCTGGTGTTATGGGCCGCGATGAAGAATTACAGGTTGGATCCAAGTTGACCACAGAATCTGAAGCCATTGATTCAGCCAGCTATAACATGGCCGTGGTACTCATGGTCTATCTCTTTAGCTTTCTAATGCTCAAGGGGCTGGGTGGACTGCTCTCATTTGCCGGAAACCTAGGGAACGATCTGGCGGTAAACCTCTGGGGTATCAGCTTTGTTTTTGCAGCCATGGTGGCTCTCATTGTAAAAACCGCCATGATTAAACTCAAGCTGGAGCACACCCTGGACAATGGTTCCCTCACGCGCATTGCTGGTAACAGTGTTGATATCATGGTTGCTGCAGCAGTAGGTGCAATCTCGCTGACAGTCGTGGTCCAATACTGGCTGCCAATCCTGGTAATCTCTCTTGTTGGTGGCTTTGTTACCTTTATTACCGTGATCTGGATCAGTTCACGAGTCTTTGAAGATTATCAATTTCACAGGGCTTTGATTATTTATGGCGCCTGTACGGGTACCATGCCCACAGGCCTGGCACTTTTACGTGTCGTCGATCCTGATTTTGAAACCCCTGTGGCAACGGACTATATGTATTCAGCAGCCTTCACCTTTTTTCTGGTGATCCCCTTTATACTATCCATTAACCTCCCGGCTTATAGCATAACCAAAGCCAATCCCATGTACTTCTGGGCGGCAGTTGGTGTTGCGCTTGCTTACGGACTATTTTCTCTGATTTCTCAACGAGCCCTTGGTGGCAAACGGGCGTTTGCGAAATTTACTACACTCTGGTATGAGAAATAAAAATCAGGGGCGCCACCACTCGTCTACAGGACCAGTAAAGCCAAAACCAAGGGAGTAGAAGATATTCCCTGGGTCAGACTCATCCTGGTGTAGACCAAAAAGCGGTGAAAAAATATAATCATTCTCTTGCATGTGAATATGATATCCCAGAAGTAAATCCTGAGTTTTTAATATGCGGGCACTTGAGCGGACATAATTGTACTGTGCCACGCCAAAAATTTCCCCATTTCCTACAATGAGTGCAGGGTGATATCCCACAGAAGCCAGAATATCAATATTCGTCCAATACGACAGTCCAAAATCCAAAGCAACCATGAGGGGCTCTTGAACCACCTGCCATTTTACATCGGTCATAATGGCGCCACTGGCCCAGGGTCGTCCGACAAACTTGATACCGATTTCAGTATCATGGTCAAAGCCTCTTCTAAACAGGACGCTACCGTCAGCCATGAAAGCTTGCTCATTGCCAGAACTGGAGTCATCCAGGGCGGTGATGTTGGTCATCCAGCTTATGCCCACCCCCATGGTTTCTGTTCCCACAGGCAGAACCTCAGGCCCCTGAAAGGTTCCAAGTGGATAGCAGGATACAAGCAACAGCACTGAAAAAGATAGAATTAGCAAATTTTTAAACATTTTATCCCCGGATTAGATGGATAAAGTTATTTTTTACACGATTCAGATGAAATAGAAAATTCAGAAAGCACTATCCATAATCGAAGTAGATAAGGATTTACTATGAAGGCTGTCCAATTTTCAGAGCATGGTACAAGTGAGGTCTTAGAACTTTCGACCATGGAAAAACCGAGTCCCCAAGATGATCAGGTCCTGGTTGAGATCAAGGCTGCCAGCCTCAATCATCTTGATCTCTGGTTGCGGCGGGGATTGCCGGGATTGAGTATCCCCCTGCCTCATATCCCTGGGAGCGATGCTTCTGGTGTCATAGCTGAGGTGGGTTCAGAAGTGAAAGATTGGAATATCGGGGATGAAGTTGTTATCCAACCCGGTACCTTTTGTGGCGACTGTGAACCATGCAGGGCTGGTCGAGAAGACATGTGCGCATCCTACGGCATACTAGGTGAAACACAGGGCGGGGTGCAAAGACAATATGTTTGTCTATCTCCAGTGAATATTGGACCCAAACCCAAGAACCTCAGCTTTGTTGAAGCCGCCGCCTTGCCCCTGGCTTCTCTTACTGCCTGGAATATGTTGAAAAACAGAGCGAAACTTCAAGCAGGAGAAACGCTGTTGGTCCTGGGGGCTGGCTCAGGAGTGGGTGGCATGGCTGTTCAAATGGGTCGCTATCTGGGAGCTCGAGTCATTGCCACTGGTGGATCAGAGGAAAAACAAAAACTGGCCTTTTCTCTGGGGGCTGATGAAGTTCTGAATCATCGACAGGAGGGATTTTCTAAACAGGTCAGGGCTTTGTCAAAAGACAGGGGTGCGGATGTGGTATTTGAACATATCGGTGCAAGTACCTGGGCGGATTCCATGAAATCCCTGGCTGTGGGTGGTCGGATTGTGACTTGTGGGGCTACCACGGGGGTGAAGGGCGAAATAAACCTCAGGCATTTATTTTATAAGCGTCAGTCTATCCTGGGGTCTACCATGGGCTCGGTTTCCGATTTTTACGAATGTCTCCATCTCGCCGAGCAAAAGGTCCTGGTTCCAGTTATAGATAAAATCTTTTCATTTCAGGATATTCGCGGAGCCCATGATCATCTTGAATTTGAGCATGCCTTTGGGAAGGTGGTTTTGGAGGGTTGGGATTGATTTTAGTTAGGAGTTAGGAGTTAGGAGTTAGGAGTTAGGGCTGGCTCAATCCTTTTCTTGGTCTTCACTACCTTGATTATCTTTGGTTTCGGTCTTTTCCTTGTGGTATGAGTGAAGGGCAGCGCCGATAGCCAGTCCAACGGCAATCCCAACTGCAATATTTCCTGTCGCAATGCCCACGCCTGCTCCAAGAATAAACCCCGCGCCGATAAATCGGGGAGGACGCTTCTCCTTTTTATCTTTTTCCTGATCCGTATTCATCCAGATACTCCAGTTTACAGTTTAAGCGCGCTTAGGTTTTTATAGAGTTCAAGCGATTCAGGGTTGGCCAGAGCTGACCGATTCTGAACCTCTTTGCCCCCGATGATTTTCTTGACTGCAATCTCCACCTTTTTCCCATTGATGGTATAAGGGATGTCAGCCGTTTCCAAAGTTATGGCCGGGACATGCCTGGGGCTGCAATTCTGACGGATAACAGTTTTCAGCTTTTTCACCAGGGCGTCATCCAGGACACCGCCTTCAGGGAGTTTTACAAAAAGAATAACTCGCTCATCATCCTGCCAGGCCTGGCCAACGACGAGACTGTCTGCTATTTCAGGAAGATTTTCTACCACAGTATAAATTTCAGCGGTTCCAATGCGTACACCACCGGGATTCAGGGTTGCATCGGAACGCCCATGAATGCGAACACCCCCGTGGTCATTGATTTCAATAAAATCGCCGTGACGCCAGATTCCAGGAAAATCCGCGAAGTAAGCGGAATGATATTTTTGACCATCAGGATCATTCCAGAAGAAAATAGGCATAGACGGGAAAGCCTGGGTACAAACCAGCTCCCCATTTTCATTGAACACACCCCGACCGGATTCATCAAAGGCTTCCACCTTCATACCCAGCCCCCGACATTGCAGTTCACCGCGATATACCGGCAGGGTTGGATTGCCCAGGACAAAACAGGAAACGATATCCGTACCTCCAGATATGGAAGCAAGGAGGACATCCTGTTTGATATCCCTGTATACAAAGTCAAAACTTTCCTCTGAAAGGGGAGATCCTGTTGACAGGACTGCACGCAAGGCCGGCAGGGTAAAAGCTTTGCCGGGTTTACAACCAGCCGACTCCAGAGCATCCAGGTATTTTGCACTGGTCCCAAACACGGAGATGTCCAGCTCCTCGGCCATCTTCCAGAGACCTTCTGGTCCAGGGTGAAAGGGGTTTCCATCATAGAGGACCAGGGTGGCTCCTACAGCCAGACTGCTCACCAGCCAGTTCCACATCATCCAGCCACAGGTCGTGAAATAGAAGATGGTGTCATCGCGTTTTAAATCGCAATGGAGCATCAATTCTTTCAAGTGTTGGATCAGTGTGCCGCCAGCAGAGTGAACAATAGATTTAGGGAGGCCCGTTGTGCCTGATGAATACATAATATACAGGGGATGATCAAAAGGCAGGGGTGTGAAACTTACTTCAGTGGCATGGTTATCGATGAAGTCATTCCAGTGCATGCTGTTGGGAACGTCAGAAAGGTCCGGGGTTTGTGTATAGCTGATGACCACCACTTTTTCTACAGACGGTAGTTCATATAAGATGTTCTGAAGTTTTTCAAGAGAATCGAAACGCTTGCCGGCGTAGAAATACCCATCAGCCGCAAAAACGATCTTTGGTTCAATTTGGGAGAAACGATCAAGAACCCCCTTTATGCCAAAATCGGGGGATGAAGATGACCAGATGGCTCCCAGGCTGGATGCAGCAAGCATGGCGATAACAGCCTCAGGAAGATTTGGAATAAACCCTGCCACCCGATCGCCACTGATTACACCAGCATCCTTCATGGCTTGAGCGGTCTTTGCGACCTGTGAATAAAGCTCGTCGTAAGTTAAAGATCGTTGTACCTGGTCTTCGCCGCGGAAGTGAATGGCCACGCGCTCATCCCGAAAACGCAGCAAATTTTCAGCATAATTCAGACGAGAACCCTGAAACCATTTTGCTCCAGGCATTTTTGCTAAGTTATCAACCACTGTAGTTGCTGTCGAGCTGGCGATGACCCCCCCGAAATTCCAGACTTCAGACCAGAATTCTGCGGCGTGATCAAGGGACCATTGATAGAGATCCTCATAGGCGTTCAGGTTCAATCCGTACCTGGCATTTATCTCCACACGAAACTGAGTCATCTGAGCCAGATCCAGCTGATCTTGACTGGGTGTCCACATCACGTTATTGGTCATGGCTGCCGATACTCCTCTATTCATCATCTGGTTTGACACGTGTACGCAATTGCTTCACCCGGCTCCGCTTGGTTTTGGTCTCCAACCGCTTGTTTACAGAAGCTCGTGTTGGCCGTGTGGCCTTACGTTTCTTAGGCTCCATCTCAGCCTTTTCAAAAATTTTCTCAAGACGCGCCATGGCCGCCAGACGGTTGGCTTCTTGATTCCTGAACTGCCTGGCAGTAATGGTAATGATGCCTTCTGAATTGATCCGCTGGTCACGCAATTTCAACAACCGTTCCTTAATATGATCTGGCAGGCTCGAATTTTGACTATCAAAACGAAGCTGTATGGCTGTGGCCACCTTGTTGACATTTTGCCCACCAGGTCCACCTGACCGAATCGCTTTGAGCTCAAGCTCGCTTTCTGGAATTCTCAAGGAAGACAAAACGGTTTACCCCACCATGGTGGTTAGTGTACCCAGCGCTTGAATTTCAACATCAATTTTCTGTCCTTCACTCAAGGCAAAATCTCTTTTGGACGGACTTCCGGAGCAGAAAAGATCTCCTGCTCCCACATGGCTCGATTTGGCAGACTTAATCATATCAGCAAAACTGAAATTCATATCCTTCAGCCGGGTGTCCACTTCGGTGTGATCATTAAGGCTGATCTGCATGTCCATATTGAAGCCATTCCCTATTTTTAATGGCTCGACTTCATCGGCAGTGACGAGATAAGGTCCCAGGGTGGTGGCCTGACCCAGGGCAAAACCAGTTTTCCCTGAAGCTTTCTCCTGAACAGCGGTCCAATTGTTCACAACAGTGTATCCAGCAATTTCCAGGTTCTCTGAATATTTTGTGGCTGCAATGATGGCGGCGATTTCCCCTCGGGGTGAAAGCCCTGCAGCGTTGAGTTCCTGTCGGTGGCCAAGGAGTGTCTGAGTTTGTCCAAAGTCAAAATATTCAGGGGATTCACCAGTATAGGCATTGAAAAAGCGGATGCTGGGGGGATCGGGTATGGGTGAAAAGAATTCAATATCATCCTCAGCCAACGCCACAGGTCGATCATGGGTTTTCAGCCCTGATGGGTCAATATTTTTAAAGGCATCTTCCAGTTGAACCAGGAGTGAAAAGCAGCGTTGCCAGTTTTCCAGGGTCAGCTTCATGGTTGAAGCCAGATTTAAAAAATCCTGGGCATTACGATCTTCCTTCATCCATAGAGATGCCCGCATGACATCAATCGCCTGGCCACCAAGGGAAAATGCCAATCGGGGTTCCATGCGATAATCCAGCGCATATGAGAGTAGTTTCATAATAAAATCCTGTTATTAGTGGTCGTAAAAGATGCACCCCAGGTCATGGGGCTGAAAGAAAATTTAATGGAAAAGTTTCTCTCCCCCCAAACCTAAAAGACATATCAATCACATGCCGAGAACAGTATCTTTTTAGACATTTGTTTGGACGAACTATAAGAAATGATTCAGCAATGACAATGATGAGGAAGTATGATTAAATCAGCCCTGTTGCTCATAGATGTTCAAAAAGGCTTTGACAGCCCACTCTGGGGAATGCGGAATAATCCAGGAGCCGAATCAAACATCGCGGCACTGCTGGCTGCCTGGCGTGAACATTCCGCCTCCATCATTCACGTGAAGCATTGTTCCATCTCTCCACAATCACCCCTTCATCCCGATCAACCGGGGAACGCCTTCAAAGATGAGGCATCACCCATACCTGGCGAGCCTGAATTTACTAAAACGGTGAATAGTGCTTTTATTGGGACGGGTCTTGAGGACTATCTGCATGAAGCGGGTTTAGACTCCCTGGTTATTGTAGGTTTGACCACAGATCATTGTGTGTCCACATCAACACGCATGGCAGGTAATCTGGGGTTTGACGTAACGCTGGTTTCTGATGCCACAGCCACATTTGAACGCAAAGATGCGAATGGCGTGCACATCAGTGCTGAGGATATGCACCGGGTAAACCTGGCCAGTCTTAATGGTGAATTCTGCTCTGTCATGACCACCCAGCAAGTGATCGATCAAATCAATAAATCGAAATAGCATAATGGGTCCAAACAAACCAATATTACTGCTGGTGTTGGCTGCTATTGGCTCCTCTGTGTGGGCTGGCGACAAGACGCCTGGTCTGAATTATCATCATGGAGCCATCAATCGCGGGTTTGTTGGTAAGCCTGTCATTCACCTGGTCTTTACTGGTCACGATTACAATGATGGTGGCCAAATCATCAGCAAAACACTCAGGCGACAAAAGATCAAGGCCCACTTCTTTTTCACCGGTGACTTTTACCGCAATCCTGAAAATAAAAAACTGATCAAAAGGTTGCGAATGGACGGTCATTATCTTGGGGCTCATTCCGACAAGCACCTGCTCTATGCCGCCTGGGAGGATCGTGATTCTTTGTTGGTTTCCAGAGAGCAATTCACAACAGACCTTGAACAGAACTATACAGAGATGGCAAAATTTGGAATCTCTAAACCAGAGGCGTCCCTGTTTATGCCGCCTTATGAATGGTATAATAGTGTCATTGCTCAGTGGACCACCGAGATGGATTTAACGCTTATCAACTATACACCGGGAACACGCTCTCCCGCTGATTACACAACTCCGGATATGGGGACATCCTATGTGAATAGCCAAACGCTGTATGACAATATTCTGAACTACGAGTCCAACTCTGACCACGGATTGAATGGTTTTATCCTGCTTATCCACCTGGGGACCCATGCAGACAGAACAGATAAGCTTTATAACCGACTTGATCAGCTCATTCCCGAGTTGCAAAGCAGGGGATATGAATTTTCCCTCATGAACTTCAATTGAATAACTCACAAGGAGCTCTATGATCGTTGACAACGAGAAAGACTGGACCGCTCGTTTTGAGTCGGGCTGGCTGAAAAACTTTATTGATAATAAAAGTATCAACTGGAAACTCTACAAGTATGTGAAGAATGAGCAGGCTGTCCCGGGGAATGGGATAGAATTATCAAAAGCTCGAATATTATTGATCTCCTCAGCAGGTGCCTTTTTACCTGCGAAGGACAAACCCTTTTTTGCTGCAAATCTTATGGGTGATTACTCCATCCGCACCTTTCCAACAAACACTTCTCCCTCCAGTCTAGAATATGCTCATGACCATTATGATCAAACCGCTGTTAGAGAAGACGCTCAGGTCTTGTTGCCTCTGGCCCACCTCCAAGACCTGGTGAATCAAAAGATCATTGGTGGGTTGAGTGAGCAGGTGGTCAGCTTTATGGGCTATCAACCCTTCGTGGGCAGAGTTCTCAAAAAAACCTTTCCAGCCATTCTCAAGATTGCCCGAGAGGAGCAGGTGGATGCCGTTCTACTGGTGCCCTCCTGACCGCTGTGTTCTCAATCCGTGGGATTGATTGCCAGGGCTTTGGAAGCGGAAGGGATAAGGACGACACTGACCAGTTGGAACGCAGGTATTATCCGTGGCGTCAAACCACCCCGTGGCACCATTACTGCACTACAACGAGGAATGACCCTTGGACATCCCCATGATGAGGCTCAACAGAAGCGGGTATTAATGGAGACACTAAAATTACTAGAGCAAGATGCACCGGCTGACCTGGTTCGATTGGATGAAAAATAGAACGATATAAAGATTAGAAGGAATGAAAAGGAAATGATCGTTCGGTTTGCCAGGCCTCAAGATTTACCTCGATTGATAGAGATATTTAATCAATCTGTTTCAGCACGCAGTACAGCTGTTCTGGAGGCGGTAACTGTTGAAGATAAGCAGTCCTGGTTTGATGAACATACCCGTGAACAATTTCCCATTCTGGTGGCAGAATCAGAAAGCAAGGTTTTGGGGTATCTTTATATAAGCCCCTATCGTCCTGGACGTTCTGCCCTCATCCACACTGCTGAAGTAAGTTATTTCGTCGATTTTAATCATCACAATAAGGGTGTGGCCTCTCGGCTCATGGAAGATTGTCTTAAGAAATGCCATAGCCTGGGTATAAAAACTCTTTTTGCTATCCTCCTGGAAACCAACATCTCCAGTGTTAACTTACTGAAAAAATATGGATTTGATCAATGGGCACACTTCCCGGGGGTAGCAGAGATAGATGGTGTAGAAGTGAGCCAGGTTTATTTTGGTCGCAAAGTTTAACCAGAGAAAAAGCGAAGAAAGGGTCTCCTCATGAAAAGAATTCTTGCGTTGACAATCCTATCATTTGTTGTGATTGGTTGTGTAGAAGTTCCAGAAGGGATCACCCCGGTTAAAAAATTTAAGGTGAAGAAGTTTATGGGTACCTGGTATGAGATTGCCCGACTGGATCACCACTTTGAGCAGGGTTTGAATAGTATCACTGCCAACTACTCCATTAACCGAGATGGTAAAATCACAATTCAAAACAGTGGCTATATGGTTAAATGGCAGGAGTGGAGATATAAAGAGGCCAAAGCATATGTTGTGGGTGAAAACAATATAGGTCTTCTTAAGGTTTCTTACCTTTGGCCATTCTATGATCCCTATGTCATTTTCAAGCTGGACCCAGACTATGAGTATGCCTTTGTGTGTGGTAAGGACAGGTCCTTTCTCTGGCTGCTTTCCAGAACCCGGTATGTTGATCGGGATGTCATTGAAGAATTTGAAGAAGAAGCTAAAAAGCTGGGGTTCAACACTTCGAAATTAATATATACTAAACATCTTTGAAAGCTGTGCTGGGGGTCAACGCGCATAGTAACCTCATATGGATAAAAAGGGGATAAAATGAAAAAATTGTTAGCGCTCATTGTGCCATTTTTGTTTGGCGGTTGTCTGGATGTTCCGGAGGGGATTACCCCCATCCAGAATTTTGAATTAGAAAATTATCTGGGGAAATGGTATGAGATAGCTCGCCTGGATCACTCCTTTGAACGGGGGCTTCACAAGGTTACGGCTGAATATGACATGCGCCAGGATGGTGGGGTCAGCGTGACAAATCGTGGCTATTTAATCAGCAAGAGCAAATGGAAGGATGCCCAGGGTAAGGCCTTCTTTGTGGATCAACCCACGATCGGGCATTTGAAGGTTTCATTTTTTGGCCCTTTTTATGGCACATATGCCATCTTTGAGCTGGGTGACAATTACGAATATGCCTTTGTTTCCGGTTCCACCACCAAATATCTATGGTTCCTGTCAAGAACGCCAGAGGTTAGCCAGGAGTTGAAAGATCACTTCCTTGAAAAAGCTGGAGCGCTGGGTTTTGATACAGAGGCATTGATTTTTGTAGATCAGGAATAGTTAATCTTATTACTTAAAACCATCATCATATCAAAGCCTCTGAATCTTCGGGGGCTTTTTTTGTCCACCTTCCGCAAGCAGCATGCTGCCTCTGTCTGCGCGTGCTCGACCATCATACGTATTCATGCTACGGCTTGGCAGGCAGGCTCATCATGACGACTGAAGTTGCTACATTTTGGTGGACAGAGCGAGAAGACATACATTGTCCGAGGAGGTAGTCAAGATGGTAACAGAAACTATACGCAGGCAATATACTGCTGAGTTCAAACGAGAATCGGTTGAGCTTTTGCTTCGCAGTGGAAAGACTGCAAGAGCGC
>JADHUM010000043.1 GCA_016784545.1 Candidatus Neomarinimicrobiota bacterium | reverse complement strand
CTCAGTTCGGAAATTTGTCTTAAGCTTCCTTCAGATTCGCAGTCACCCACGACACCCTTGCTCTCGACTAGTGGTTGGAAACTACAATCCTCCACAGTGGACTTGCACCACCTAGTTATTAACCATGCACGGCACACTAGCAAAAAAAAGCCTCACCGAAGTGAGGCTTTTCTTAAGCTTTAATCAGTCGCTTATGGTGTAAGCGCAGTGATACCTTCATCCAGCAATGACTCAGTCCAATAAGGATTGTGAACACCGTGGCTACGATCTTCAGCGATGTAGATATAGTTCCACCAGGCTTTGTAGACATCGATCCCGTAGGTGCCGGGAACCGTATGATGGGCACTGTCAAGAATTCCTTCTGTGACCAGTAAACCAGCCAGGTCGTGCAACTTGGCAGCTATATCGGTCTGGAAACCTTTGTAGTCATAATAACCTTCATGCTCGAATTCACCATCACGGCTGGCATCGAAGACAACATCTGGACCTGTATGACAATCATTACATTTCTCAGCCGCTGGCCAGAAAGTGTGACCGCCGTTGATGTTGATTTCATCGCCTGTTGTTTCATACATGTGACATCCCACGCATCCAGCCTCTAAATGGGGGCTGAAAGCTGTACCAGCCATAGATCCATTGTTACCTAAAAGCAGGTTGGCCTGTGGACCATGATGTGGACCAGCATGTGAGCTAGTGAGAGTACCGGTTAACCCGTCTGTAGAAACCATGCTGTCAAAGCCTCTGCGGGCCTGATGGCAATTAACACAAAGATTACTACTGGCATCCACGTCCATGGTGACAGTTGCATCGAACATGGCTGTAACTGCACTGGTTAAGCGCAAAGCGTAATCTGTATCTTCTTCAAATGTTTCTTCGAAGGTTGTGTGTAGACCATGACAGGTTGAACACTGCCAGGGTGTTGGCGTGGCATAGTTGCCATTCACATCGCCTGTTGTAACGTACTCAACAAATTGCTCGTGTCCATGACAAGGCGCACAACTGCCTCGGCCACCGGCATAATCAACAGCCAAGTCACCAGAACCATGCTGTGAACGGGCCATTTCAAACTGGTTGTCCAGCATTGTGGCATCGTTATGACAAGACAGGCAGGTTACCTGGGCAGCAGGACCTTCAGGACCTACAGGACCTTCAGCTCCGGCAACGCCAGGTTCGCCGGCAGGGCCTTCGCAACTAACTGTAAACATCACCATCAGGGCCAAAACCAAAATGGCAAACAGGTTAATTTTTTTACTCATTTTTTTCCTCCATGTTAACTTCTATTGTTATTTCAATTTTTCCTACGTTTGAGAAATCCCACCAAAGCATTCCTAGATATTGGAATCTCTTGATGATCATAATAGTCACTATCAGCAACTATTTTTTCTAAAAAAACCCACCAAATCGTTTAATTGTCAATTACTTAGACGAATCTCGAGGCGGGTAGAGATAGTGGTTCTTGAGAAAAATCTATCAAATTGTAATTCAGGACTAAAAGGAAACACTTCAATTCTCGCAAAAAGAATGCCACCACCACGGCTAACACACAATATGTGCCTTTGTAAAACAATGTCCCGAGTTAGTAAAAAACTTTTGAACAATGAAATATAGAGAGGAGTCTTCTATTAACAACAGGGTTGTATATCTGAAAAACATAAGCGAGTTGCAGAGCTGCGAATCAACGCCTCACATTATTTCTAAATTATCAATACTTTAGGGCTGGAAGATTCTGAAGATTCTCATTATCTGAACATTAAAATACTTTCATGTTCGATTTTGCTTATGTTTTGAACCATCATTCGGTCGTGTGCCGTATCACTCCCCGGGATAGGTAACCTTTATGCTTCCCCTGATCTGATCCATTGTGTCCATGATTTCAATGGTTTCATCCAGGGGCATAAGCGGATGTTCAATCCTACCTTCTTCAAGCATTTCCATGACTGCCTGGGCTTCATACTGGTAGGCATTTGAGGTATGGGGGGTTTCAATTTCAACCTTGCCCAGCCCCTGTTCGTGGATGGAAATCTTGTCTGGTCGAATGATCATGCCATGTATTTCTAAAAACCCCCTGGTGCCATGCAGGGTAGCATTATTTTTGGAGAGGTAACGGCTTGAGCAACCCAGCTCAGCAGTAGCTCCTGATGGGTACCCAAATAGCATGGAGACCTGATCGTCTACACCAGTATGGTAGAGGTGAGCCATACTTTTTATTTCATTGGGTTTACCCAGGAAAGCAGATGCTAGCGCGATGGGATAGACACCAAGATCCAGTAATGATCCCCCTCCCAGATCTCGATTATATATACGGTGTTCTGGCTCTACATCGAACCCAAATGAAAGATCTGCTTTAAAATGTAATAACTCTCCCAGGCGTTCTTCCTTTAGAAGGTCACCCACAACTTGAAACCAGGGCTGGAACCGATTCCACATTGCATCCATGAGAAACAAATTTTTGTGGCAGGCCAGAGTAACGAGTTGCCGGGCTTCCACCCCATTGAGGGTGAAGGGTTTTTCACACAGGACGTGTTTACCAGCATTCAATGCATCCCGAACATTTTGGAAATGAAAGTTATGGGGAGTACCGATATAAACAACATCCACATCAGGATCAGCAAACAAGTCTTCATAGGAACCATATACTCGGGAAACCTGCCATTTCTCAGCAAAGACATCTGCAGTAGCTTGATTTCGTGAACCCACTGCATGAATGCAGGCATGGTTCAGAGTAGTCAGCCCCTCAGCAAAAAGATTGGAAATGGTTCCTGTTCCAATAATACCCCAATTGTACTTTTTCAATTTTCACCTCTGTTTGTAATGTGTAATAAAACTAAACCAGCATATGGACAGGGGAAGATAAAAAGTGAGAGGCCAGCTAAACTGGCCCCTCTTTCGTATGCCTAAATCTCTGTTGGAGGTGTTTACTACCCAAACCAATATGAGAGTTTTAGGGCGAAAACATCATCGGCCTCTGATTTGACAAGGCGATTAAAATCTTTAACGAAATCATATTTGCCATGATTCTGGAAGTCTGAGCCATTGTGGGTCCAGACAAAGAACATGGTGGAACCAGGCGAGAACTCCCAACGTAACACCATGGTTCCCACCAGAGCCTTGTAATTAAAATCCGGATTATAAAGTGTAAAGGCGTCGGTATCATCTCCGCCTGTTGGATCAATGAGATAATTTTCATCTATGGTTGATCCTTCCTCACCATAAACCAGGAACTCAGAAGATTCAGGTCGTTTGTACTCTTTGAAACCAGAGTAGTCACCTACAGCAATGAAGGGCTGGAAATAGCCTTCCAGACTAAAACGGGGTGTAATGGGGTAATCTATACGGATATCAGCGGAGGTCACGGTCTGGTCCAATTGGGAAAAGACATAGCGTTTCCCGTACATTGATGTATTGGCGGGATCATCCACCGCTGTTATATATTGAGTCATATCTGTTTCCCAATATATAGATGGCCCAATGGATAAGTTGAGCTGATCACCCAACTTCAGATTAAGATTCATGGATAAACTCAGTTCGTCACTCCCCTCAGTATCTGCACCCCAATCCAGAGAAAACGAATAGGAGATATCCTTTCTATAATCTGAGTTGAGACCGATACCAAAAAAAGATTCTGGAGCCTCAAGAACCCGAGGTCCTCCCCTTAGCGCTGTATTATTCAAGTTCTCGAAGGCGTAGCCACCATTCATATTCAGGCTCCAAAAATTCACAAAGCGAAGTGATGCCATGCTAAAGATGACATCAGATGTATTTACACCTTCAAAATCATGATTGTTTGCATAAAGAATGCTGGCACTGGCTGAACGAATATAGGTACCACGCTCTAGCCATCGATAGCCCACGTTGATATGTTTGTTGATCACATCTGTGCCATACGTCAGACCCAGATCATTGGTTTCAAACCCTGGTGACACCCATCCCAGTGCGGCATTAAATTGAACTCGACCATCCTCTTTGTTGAGTCTAATGCGACCAGCATGACCACTCATCGTTGTCATGGAGGTATCAAGTTCAACATGGTTGGCATCCGGGCGTTGGAAATAGTGACTTGGACCATGCTGTAATCGATACATTCTTTCAGTTGAACCACTCACCTGAGATAACCCTCCCCAGGCACCCAGGGCCCACCCCCTATCTTTGCCGAGAAAAGCCCAACCATCAACGCCAAGACCGATTCCCTGGCTGGAGAGCAGATCAGCAGATGTATGTTGAGTATCCTCCTCACCAAGTAAACTGATTCCATCCATGTAGCGATTCGTCATTGTCCCCATTAAGCCCAAACCATAGCGGCCATCGTCCATTTCTTTCAGAGTTCGAATAAGATTGTAGCTTGTATATGGCTCAACCTGTTCCTCCATGACCTCTCCATTTTGATAGTAGCTGGCATGTTCACGATTGGTGAGGGCAGAAAGACCTCCAACAGACCAGTTGTCGCCTATTTTCCCACTGATCTTGGCAGCCCCTAGAATTCTGGTTTCAGAGGGCTGATTGAGAGAGTCAGATGTAACAGAGGCTACATATCCCTGGGGGGGACGGCCAATGCGACGGCTATAGAAGAAGCGTGGTTCACCAAAGTTGACGCTGATATTGTTAGTGGGACCTCCATTACCAAAACGGAAGATGTTTCGGCCTTCAAGAAAGAATGGTCTTTTCTCATCATAATAGGTTTCATGGTCAGACAGGTTGATGGAGGAGGGATCGGCTTCTACCTGGCCAAAATCTGGATTGATGGTCGCATCAACTGTAAGATTTGCACCAATTCCCAATTTCATATCCGCCCCTATTCCAAAATCGCTATCCTTGCCTTCAATAAAGGCATTGTCCTGGCGAGTGGGCAGATTACTGGCGCTGGCTGTAATATATGGAAGATACTCTCTTCGTTTTGGAGGATGAATATCTCTAATATTCGTTAGGTCCGCAGCTCGGCTCATGGTACCACTCTCATTGAGTGGAAAATAGAGAAAATAGTCCCACTCCCCTGTTCGCTGAATGTATCGCGTAGGTAGAATGCCCCAGACATACTCCTCTTTTTCACTGAACCTCAACTGAGAGAGAGGAATTCTCATCTCTGCTGTCCAGCCTTTATCGTCTATTCTGGTCTTACCTTCCCAGATACCATCCCAGGAATCATCGGTCCAGGTATCATTGAAATACACCTCATCCCGCATGGATCCAGCCGGGTTAATCTGAAATGAAAAACCTGATCGTTTATCATGATATGAATCAATTATGACTTCAAAAATGTCTGAGTTGAGGTAGGCATCCCGGCGTCCAATTCTTCCAACAACTGAATCAGGACGAGTATCCCACATGCGTGCACCCACATAGATGGCTGCATCATCATAGGCAATCCACATGTCTGTTTTCTGTCCAGCCTTGGCCCCATTAAAAGGCTCGTACTGAATAAAATCAGAATAGCTGGTGCCGTCATACAATGCCTCGTCCAGGTGCCCATCAATTTTGAGCGGTTCAGCAACTTTGACAGCCTTGATTTCACGCTCCCGGTAGTCGTTTGGATCATATGGATCGTCATATGCCAACAAGCCTGCAAAAATGCTAAAAAAGAAGATGGTGTATTTCATAATAACCCCAATGTGTGTTCGGTGTCAACTCTTGTCAGTTTCAAGCCTACCAGGCTCTCACAGGTGTCATGGTTGTGAGATCATCATGATTCTGACTGGTATTAGTGAATGCATAGTCAGATCTACCTATAAGAATCATGGACAATATTATGTCAATCCATATGCCAGTAAGGCTCAGAAGCACTTATATGCAATATATACAGGTAGATATATTCAGAACATCTACACGTGCTGAACATAAAAAGACATCAAATTGATTAATATCCATATGGATTTGATATATTCCTAACCAGGGGAATAGTGCCAGTTAGGGGTTTTAGGCGATTTTAAAAGTGTCTAAGCTAAAATCTTGGGTTTACAATATTGTTGTAAATTGAGCCGAATGTGTAGCTGATACCCATTGAACCCCAATAGCTGTACTGAGTTTCAAGCTCCTGGGTTTGGAGCAAAATTTCTTCCTGACTGGCCTCGCCCTTGGGTAGAGAGAGTTGGTCATGGATGAGGGAATAACCACCGTAAATATTATAGGAAAAACCTTTTAAAATTTTCAGGGAGAGTTCTCCCCTGATATCCAGCCGATTCTTGCTAAAATCATGGAAATAGTGGGAACCTTCAAGATTCAATTCGGCGGAACCCCAGGATTCATGTAGTTCGAAATCGATTTCAAGGGCTTCCTTGAGAAGTTGTTCCTCGTTTTGGTCATAGATGGTTGTCTCATGGTAATCATTCATGTTCCATCCCACAATATACTGAAATCGAAATTCCCGGCGGGTGGATTCCTGGTAGGGAAAGATATTGTATTCCAGGGTGGGATTGACCCATATAGCCTGATCAAGATTTGAATAGCTAGAAATGAAGGCTCCTGCTCTGAATCCCACTGAGACGTGATCTGAAATACTCTTTACGACCAGAGAATTGAAACCAGGATTTCTTCTAATGCTCACATATTCATCCTCACCTATGGTGAAGCGTTCCTCATTGTAGGACCCGCGGAGTTGGAAGCTCAGCTTCCAGGCTTCTGTGGTCCGGCGAGCATTAAAACTCCAGTAGGCGTTCGTGTTACTATAGGTGGATTGTCCATCAAACCAGCCATTAAGACTGGATTGAAACACCCAATAATCCCACTTATCCTCGGGCTGCTCCATGGTTACTTGGTTGTTGAAACTTACGTTGATATCCTCTGCAAGGGGGGTATAATTTAAAAATCTCACCGTTCCAAGCTGGAGCCATTTCAGCGTTTTTTCTCGAATTTCATCATCAGACATCTCTTGATCTGTCACATAGGTTAAGGAGTCTCGCAGCCCTTCAAATTGTTTGTGCCCATCCAGAGTCATGGTGTATTTGCGACCGTTTCCACCTGTACTTTGACGGGTAATCATGATAAAAACATCTGCATCATTGCGGTCAATGACATAATTGACATAATCAAGTTTGGTACGGATATAGTTCATATCACATGAGGGACAATCAATGTAAAGATTGGGTGCATCATTTTTTGAAACATCCTGACCAAACAGATTTGGGATAATCAGAAAGAAGATGAAGAATTGCAGAAAGATTTTGAACATGTTGTGGACACCCCTGTAAACACAAAAAACGTGGCTAATACTTTATATCAGGAAGAACGACGATAGCAAATCCCGTGCAAGAATGAGCGTAGAATATGGCACAGCAGAGGTGCTGATTCCAGAATCATCTGATCTTCTCAGGAGAAAAATAAGGAAAAACTACCAGGTTGTATAATTTCTGAGGGAATCTACCTCAGGGAGTTTGCGAAATGATACTCCTGGCATAACTGCGGCCATAGACAGAAAAATCGATGAGGATATCATTGAGCTCCTGCTCAAGATTCTGAAGTGCCTCTGGATTCCCGGAATTATTAAGTACATCAATTAACTCATTTTTCTGTGCGAAACTCTCCAGTTCATAATTGGGATCAGATACCAATTGTTCGGGGAAATTCCTGGCGATGATTTTGTCCAGTTTTCTGGATCTGGAAGCTGCTTTCCTGGTGATAATTTCGCGAGGGAGCATATCCATGTAATGAGGTATGGTCCTTTGAGAAGCCAGGGTCTTGATTTGGAGATATTCCATATCATTCTCAAGATATGCTCGCTCCAAGAGTTGTCTTTGCAAAAGCTCTATGGCCATGTGTCTATTTGAGACCATCTGAATTGCCTCATCCTTCATACGGCTGCGACCCGTCATATCCATGACATTCATGATGATCATTTTAATGGTGCCCACACCAGGCAAAGCACGGGCGTGGTAGGGTTGTGTCAAATCAGCAAGATAATGCAGTCCCCACCCCATAAAACGCCAGCCCCAGTAATCATGACCCAGACTGAAGGCCAGCTCAGAAAGTGTTTTGTATAAGTGGATTCGATATTCTGGATAACATTCTTTGATGAAGGGTGCGACCATATTGATTAAAGCGGCTTCATGATAAAGCCCCATGTGAACAGGGGCCTGTGAACCGTATTCAAGTTTTGCATCTCCAAAGGGCTGGGTCCCCATTTTGTATGCTTCACCCCATTCAGTACCATTGTTTTCATAAAGCCCGATGTCCAGACCCAGATCAGGTTCATGGTTTGCAGACACCAGGACACTGAGAGGATCTATTCTCTCCCCTGGTTTTAACTCAACAAAGGTGACATTGTAAAACCCACTATTCTCTTTCAGAGGCGTTACATCCTCAGGAACCAGGATAGCACGGGAACCTGATTCAGCACCAGGCATCAACTGCAAATATGAGATAAATTTGGACTCGGGATTGATTCGAATGGCCTGTGCAAATCTTTGGCGGACGGTTTCCACGTCATAATTCGCCCTAAAAGTCAGAGAATCTGGGAGCGGTGCATAAAATTCCAAATTTGCTACTGCCCATGCTTCCTCCTCCTGTAGTGTCTCCTCCAGATACAGTTCAGCCAGTATCAGGAATTCCTCCAAACTCGTTACGACAACATCCTCAGCTGATACAACTTCCTCCATAGAGGAAAAGATCGGCTGAGCGATAAGCGTATGCAATTCCCAAGCCTTTGCCTGACTGGAAACCAGAGTAAAAAGCAACATTGTTAATATATGTACATTGAAATATTTCAGCATGAGTTCACCCAGTATATATGAATCGTTTTTAAAGATAATTAATCTAAAATAGTGGAAATATTTGATTTGAAAAACTATTTCTACTGCTAGCTAAATCGCTAAAGTGCCTTATTGGGATGTGATATGAGACTAGCGTTTAAGGTGTTTCACTTCATTGCGGAGGATATTTGAAATCAAGGGACGATAATATCTCCAGAAAAATTGCTGACGTTCCTCAACATTTTTATCGTTGTAAAAGAATTTATGGAATCGCTCGATGCCCTTAAAATAGGCGGTGGGTGGAATAACTGGATTGTCAGAAAAATCACCGGCAAAATAGTAAAAGGGATATTCATCAGTACTCGCTTTCAGCACGGCTGGAAATATTTTGGGAATATTGTGAGCGCTGAGGAGAGAATCACCGCGTTCATTCACCTCAAGATGATAAATGGATATTATCTGATTATCCCGCTCAGGAGACGAAACAATATCAAACCAGAAGGGATATTGGATGGAAGGCGGCAGGCCATATGTCTGGGCATAAACAGCTTGCGTTTCAATAATAGGCGCTTCCTGAACCAAATGCGTGCCGTATTCAAGAATAACAATGTCATCCCATCTAACCAATACAATGCCAGAATCAAAAAATGGCCACTTCACCCCGTACTTTTCATGATAAAGATTAACCACCCATTCTGGCAAATCTCCATGTGCCGTTGAATCAAGCGATAGAAAATAACGTCCCGTCCACCCTGACCACTTTATTCCCAGAATAACCTGGAGTGAATCTCGCATACTCCGTCCAGTGGGCGGGGTGAAGAGGGAGAACTCACTCACTACAAGTTTCTTCTGAGCACGGAATTCTTTTAGAACCTCAAGATCGCTTTGGTTAAAGCCACCATACAAAAGACGATTCGGTTCATCTGCATCAACCCCATAGTCGTGAGTGTACACCCCATATGAATCGGTGAGATACAGCAGGTCAGACTGGTTGACCAGGTCGCTTATTTCCAGAGAGTCATAAGACTGAAAATCACGAACCGAAAAATCACCACCCAAACGGGGGTAGAATCCGTAGTAATCTGAATCAGGGTTGTAGAACTTCTGGGATTTATTCACAATCCGCTCATGATTTAAAATCCAGTTTAATGAGTGTAGCTCCATATTATTGTCATCAGTAACAGACTTGTTGACGATAACGATTTCAAGCTCATGTTTTGAAGAAAACACCCATAACAGATACATCACCAGGGGAGCAGCCAGCATGAAAACAAAGATATATCTTAAAATCACGACCTCGAGAGGTCTTGTTATGAAGCGTAGAATCTTATCAGTATTAATCTTGATCATTTTGAACTTTCATCCGGTGCCGTAGCAAAACCCTTGCGTTCCATCTTGCCCCAACCTTCAACCTTTCTGAGTGCCGAAATAAATCCATGAATACGCCAATAGATGGTGAGTTGACGATACCCGAAATTCTCGATGATGGCCAGAAAAAATAGTTGAAATAAATCTCTGGTTCGAGGGTAGCGCCTGAAAGTGAGCTCTTCAAGTGCCACTGAGAATAATGAGAGCGCTACACCAAAAATGAATGCCACCACAAAGAAGGCAGCCATATATGTATATGAAATAGATCCCCAGATGACGGCGATGAGAAACGTAATATAGCCGGGCATCTCAATAGCAGGTCCCAACATTTCCAGAAAATAGAAATAGGGGAAGGCGAACATCCCGATCCGTCCATATTTTGGATTAAACAGCATTACCCTGTGGCGGGAAAGCACTTCGAATAGTCCCCTTTGCCAGCGGTCACGCTGACGTCCGAGAATTTTAGTTGATTCCGGGCATTCTGTCCAGGCCACGGGATCAGGAACAAATGAAATGGTATAGGGTAGCTTGCGCTCAAGATGGTATCGATGAAGTTTTACCACCAACTCCATGTCCTCACCTACCGTATCATGGGCATAGCCTCCCACGGCAACCACAGCTGAGCGCTTAAACATCCCAAAAGCCCCAGAAATGATCAAAGTCGCATTCAGGGCGCTCCATCCCATACGTCCAGAGAGAAAAGCCCGCAAATATTCAAGGACCTGGAATTTGGCCCAGATGTTTTTTGGCAATCTGATTTTTGTCAGGGTGCCACGTTGGAGTGTACAATCATTTACGATTCTAATAATCCCACCAGCGGCAACCGTATGGGCATCTTCGAGAAAGGGTCTGACAATACGAATAAGTGCATCTCGTTCCAGAATACTATCGGCATCCATGGCACAAAAGAGGGGGGTACGACAATAATTTATACCCACATTCAAGGCATCAGCCTTGCCCCCATTTTCCTTGTCAATGACCCACAGATTGGGTTGATACTCGCTGCGATAAATACCCCGAACAGTAGCTGCTTCAATATCTGCGACCCGGTATCGGGCTGCTGGTTTTAGTTCGAAGGCATTGATAAGTTGCTCCATGGTTGAATCCTTGGAGCCATCATTGATGACCAGCACTTCATATTCGGGATAGTTTAAAGCTAGAAGGGCACGAATAGATTCCACACAGGTAGCCTCTTCGTTGTAGGCAGGGGCAAAGAGGGTCACAGGGGGTACACCGGCTTTTGCCATCAAGGATTGCAGGTCGACTGCCTCCATGCGGCGGGCATAGGATCGCAAAGAGAAAAAAGCAAAAATAGTTGTCAGCAAGTAGAAGAAATTCAGAAGGAGGAAGTAGGCCAGAACAACATAGTTGAACCCCTCCAATAAGATCTCCAGCAAGCGTACAAATATGGTCATAGGCCATGGACCTCGGTGAGGATTTGCTGGGCAATTGATGCTCTGGAATGATCCGAAGCGGCGATTTCCTCAAGCAATTGGGTGCTTTTAATCTGGTGCAAGGCTCTTGCGGCTTGCAAGGCCACCCAACTTGAGGGATCGTCCAGACCCTTCAGCATAATGGACGCATCAGATTCCAAGCCAACTGAACCAAGAGCTGAGAGGGCATGAATGCGGATAATCTCCTCAGGTGACCCAACCAGGTCAAGGAGGAGCGGTCGATGTCTGGGGGTTCCCATATCCCTCAATATCTTTAAACAGGTTGCGCTTAGTTCTGGGTCACCTCCAGCTTCCAGAACCTTTACAGCCGCATCTGGAGCCGCCAGATCCCCTATTTGTCTTAAGGCTTCCGCTGCTGCAATCTGCACTCTAACCGATGCTTCCCCATTGAGCAGTTCCTCCCGCAAGCGAGGAGCAATCGATGGTCCCATCTCAGATAGCATGGATGATAGAAAGTTCATGCTCCATTCATCAAAATGCGAAAGTTCTGGGAGTATGAGGTCGATATGCTCAGGATAATCTGCATGGGCTAAAATTCTTGCTGCAGCCATCTTTACTATGGGGGCATCCTCTTTTAAAGCTTGAATGATGGGATCGATAAATTCTGGAAATCCCAGGGTGGCCAGGATATTGATATTGCGCGCACGCAACTCGGGATAACCACGCTGCAATTTGCTTGCGATCATCGGCAAATGTGGAGCGGCAAGGTCCTTTATGATTTGTAGCTCCTGACCTCTAAGCCTTGATGCGAATCGGTAGAGATATTGAACAAAGAAATCCCTGTCTCTGCGCTTGATCTCCATCTCTGGAGAGGCTTCATTTTCGTCATTGGACAGCGCTTCCATGATTTGCCCCTCCCAACTCTTCTCAAGTCGAGAATACCTCTTTGACAGCAGATTGTTTTTCACCCGCAGCAGTACCACACCTATGGCTATGATGATGGTAAGCACAAATAGAAATACCACCGTAAGGATGAGTATTTGCAGGGCCATTTCAAGACGCGGGAGTTTCTCAAAACAGGAAAAAAATTCGTTTCCCACCCCCTTTAAATAGGCAAGAAACTGCTTCAAATATTTGAGGATTTGTTCAGAATTCAAGATGAACCCTGAGTTGAGCCAGAAGCTCAAAAGGATTAAAGGGCTTTCTTAGCACCGCTTTGGCTCCCAGATGAAGCCACTTCTCAACCAGGTCTTTATCATCTCGGGCGGAAAGCATAACGACTTCAGGTTGTCCAGGTGAGGACGAACTTTTAAAAAACCCCAGCAATGCTTCACCACTGATATCGGGCAATTGGTAATCTAAAATGATTCCGTCAATTCTGTGATTTTGCATCATTTTCCTAGCCGTCGCTCCATCTGCAGCTTCAAAAATTGTCAGATTTTCTATTGAAGCGAGAACTGAGCTGAGAATGAGGCGAATATCCTCGTCATCATCTATGATTAATAGTGAATAGCTCATTTCAACAGGCGTCGGATTCTGGCCAGCAACTCCATGGGACTGAATGGTTTCAATACGTAGTCATTTGCTCCTAATTTGAGGCCCCTGGAAATGTCCTGTTCGCTGCCCATGGATGTCAGCATGATCACCGGAGTTTTTTGGTTCATGGAGTCTCCGCGGGTCCTCTGTAGCAGCTCAAAGCCTTCCATCCCAGGCATCTTTACATCAAAAATGGCCAGATCATACTTGGTTTTCCGCGCGGCTTCCAGAGCTGCGTCACCACGATCGAAGTGATCGATTTCAAAACCATCTTTGCGCAATCGATGAAGAATAAATTCTGATGTGAGATCATCATCTTCTGCCAGGAGAATTCTGGTAGGTCGAATTTCAATTTCGTCATCAGAGCCCATGATACAGTTTCTACCACCAGCTTTCGCCCGATACAGCACTGCATCGGCTTGTGAAAGTGCCTGTTCCATATCTTCATCTGGCTTGACCTGATAGACACCACCGGAAAAGGAAATGGAAATGGATGCCCCTGTTTTTGTGACCAGTGGAAATTGATTTAGATGCGAGAGCGCTTTGGTCAATGCAGCCTTCCCATCATCTTCCAGTGTAGAAGGAAACAGTACTGCAAACTCTTCCCCACCCCAACGAGCTACATAGTCTGATTGACGCAATTTCTCCCGGATCTGTGTGGCTACATAGCGCAACGCTTCATCACCAACCATATGTCCATGTTCATCGTTTATTGCTTTGAATTCATCTATATCGAGCATAGCCAGACAAAGCGGGGAATCCTCGCGACGAGAGAGTTTGCTTTGAGACTCGAAATTCTCAGAAAATGCTGCCCGGTTTGGAAGATTGGTAAGGTGGTCATAACGGGTTTGCTTTTCCAGGTTGCGACTACGTTGCAGGGTAACAGCCACCCGGGTGGTCAATAAGGCGGGATCCAGAGGCTTTTCAAAATAGTCATCCGCTCCCAGGGCAAAACATTCCGCCTTAATTTGAGGACTATTTTTAGCAGAAAGAACGAGGACTGGCAAGGTAGCTGTTCGATGATTCTCTCTCAGTTTCATGAGAAAATTTCTGCCATCAATGTCAGGAAGGACCAAATCCAATATCATTATGTCGAATGACTCTTTAGCAAGGATGTCCATACCTTCCCTGGCTGTTTCAGCTGTGGTCACATCATAGCCCTGCTTTTGCAATATGACCCTCAGCATCAATCTTATCTCGTCTGAATCATCCACGACCAGGATACGTTCACGATCTGTTCGAGTCCCATCATATAGTTCCTGGAGGTGGGCAACCAGGTGGGCCAATGATTCGGCCAGCATGTCGTCAGCAGCATCTTCTACTGCGGCTGAAAGTTCGCTAATTCTTGGGAATCCATAGGTCGCTCCAGATCCTCGGAGAGAGTGGGCTAGCCTTCTAATAGAAACAGCAGATTCTTCGAAATTGAGTGAGAGCCCTTTCCCAGCAGCACGCAAGGCTTCAATTCTTGAACCCATTTTTTGCAGGTATACTTTTTGAAATTCTTCCATGCTTTATTTTTCTGAAAAGATGTTTAACATTTGGTGTCTGAGTTCTTTTTCAAAATCCTGATCCTTCCTGATAATAGTGATGCCTCCATTTTTTATCAGGAGTTCTTCTTGAGAGCTTAAATTCTTGCCTGTAATGATCATCACATGCGGCATGGTCTGACTGGTTCCATTCTCTAACACTTCAAGAAATTTCATCCCATCCATTTCGGGCATTTTTAAATCCAGTAGTATCAAGTTAGGGACATAATCTTCAAGAATATCCAGTGCTTCCTGTCCATTTCCAGCAGTTCTGAGTTCAATTTGAAGATCGGAAAGGTATTCAGAGATGAGATCCCTCATGTCTGGATCATCTTCTACCAGCAACACACAGCACGGTGCTTTTTGAATATTTCGGCGGATGGCCCATATGAGGTCATGTTGATTTACTGGTTTTTGCACGAAATCAGTAGCACCTGGTAATTTGCCACGATTTTCACGGGCCACGATACTCACCACCACTACTGGAATATCAGCGAATTCTTTTTTTGCTCTGAGTGCTGCCAGAAAAACCTCCCCGGTCTCATCTGGCATCCTGAGATCCAATGTGATTAAATCAGGTTTTTGTCGTTTCACTGCTTTCATGGCTGCTGCAGAGGAAGCTACTGTTTCAAGCTCACATTCTGTATCCTTCAGGTAATGTGAAAGGAGTGTCAGTGAATCTGGATCATCATCAACCAGGAGGATGCGCTTCCCTTTAAAGCTTTCATCTGAGACCGAGCCTGGGCCTCGATCTGATGAGCGTGTGGTTTGCCGGATGGATTCTTCAATCTGTGCCACTGGATCATCCAGGGGTATTAATATTTTGAAGGTTGACCCTTTGCCTACCTCACTTTCAACATCAAGGCTATACCCCATGAGGTCGCACAGCGCACGGCTAATGGATAGACCCAATCCTGTGCCACCATATTTGCGTTGTGTACTGGAGTCTACCTGTTCAAATTCATCAAATATATGACCGATGCGGTCCTCGGGGATTCCTATCCCTGAGTCTATGACAGCAATAGAAACAGGGCGATTTGAAACCGGATCTGTCACCACTTCAACTGTGACTTCCCCTTCCTCGGTAAATTTTATTGCGTTTGAAAGCAGATTCAGTAGAATTTGTTTGAGCTTGCCCGGGTCAGTCTGAATATTAACTATCTTTTGGGGAAGCGCTTGAACAAGATTAACAGGTTTTTCAGCAACTTGACTCTCAACCTGACCAACGAGATCTCGGATTAAATCTCCCACATTGAGGCTAACTATTTCAAGTTCCATACTGCCTGCCTCAACTTTGGAAAGATCAAGGATATCATTGATCAATTCAAGAAGGTGCTTGCCATTGGCCTGAATTCTTTCCAGGTAAGTAATTTCCTTTTCGGTCAACTTCGATTCAGTATTTCTCAAAATGATGTTTGAAAATCCAATCACCGAGTTCAATGGGGTTCGTAGCTCGTGACTCATATTCGTGAGAAACTCGCTTTTGGTCCTATTGGCTTCTTCAGCAACTGATTTAGCCAATCGGAGGGCTTCTTCACCACGTTTCCTTTGAGTAATATCAAGGGCGATTCCCAGAAAACCGGTTATTTCCCCGGAGGTGTCGCGGGTAGCAGTCACAGCTGAGTCTACCGTTAGTTGGCTGCCATCTTTGCGAACATAGGTCCACTCCTTTTCAGCATAGCCACCCAACTTCGCCAGGGCAACATAGGTATCGAATCCACTAATGGGGCGACCAAGTTCTCGACTCAACTCGCTTGCCCGTTGTTTCACTTCAGAATCAAGATGGAAAATATCAGATTCTTTACCTATGATTTCATCACTGCTGTATCCCAGCATGCGTTCTGCACCAGGATTGAAAATGGTAATTTTACCATCCAGATCCGTGGCAATAATTCCAACCTGGGTTGCAGAATTAAAAACACTTTTAAGCTGCAGATGAGCATTGGCTAAATCATCAGCTGCTTTTTTCATTTCCGTAATATCTCGAAAAGTGCCTGTTAGGAAGTGGCTTCCTTCCGTCCGAACCTCGTTTAACCCAAGGTCAAGATAGACAGCCCGACCATCTTTGCGTCTTCCCACAAACTCATTTGATTCAGCGATGGTTCCTTCGGAGTTGGCCTCTCGGAAACGCTTTAAGTGGTCATCATAACCCTGAGCTTCGGCAGGTCCCATGAGCATCTTGACATTTTTACCCCAAACTTCCTGCAGGGTATATCCAAAGATTTTTTGGGCAGCATCGTTATAGCTTTCAATGGTGCCATAGGCATCCATGGTAATGACACCTACGACTGCAGAACGCACGAGCGCTCTGAATCTTTCCTCACTCTGAATCAATTTCTTTGTGGCTTTATCCTGCTCGATGACTCGACTCACCCATTGCCCCATTAATCGCACAAAATCATGATCAGACTCAGTAAATGGAATATCCCTGGGTGTAGAGCGTGAAAAATTAAGCGTTCCATAGGCTTCATCATTAACGGTGATGGGAACCCCTATATAGGATTCAAGGTTAAAGGCAGCGTAGCATGGATGGGATGAGAATTCAGATGATTTCATTTCATCAATTGCAACAATATCTTTGGCCATCAGAGCAATGCTGCAATAAGTATCTCCCAGGTCAAAAATTTGCCCCTGTGACAGTCCAGCCGATTCCGGATAGACATGCAATACCTTGTATTCTTCCTCTTGAATTCGACTGATTATCCCCAGTTCCATACCGAGGTTCTCAAGACCGGCTGTTAGAGTGGCTTCCAATTGCTCTTCAATGGAGAGATTTGTGCTGGCTGAGAGCTCATACAGTAGGCGAACCCGACGTTGTTGCTCATCAAGGGAAGTATTTAGTTTCTGAAGATCCGCTTCAAATTCAACCCGCTCTGAGACATCACGACTCACGGAAAGAATCTTGGGTTCTTCATCTTCAGAGGGTTGGTAGATTCTGGTGGAAGATTCCAACCAGATATAGTGTCCTGCCTTGTGGCGAAATTGATAAGTGACTGGGACGGGGTCATTGGACTCAAGTATTCGTCTATGTTCATTCTGGATAAACTCCAACTGCTCCGGGTCCACATAGTCATAGATTGAATGGCCGACGAGCTCATCAGCCGTATATCCTACAATTGACGTTGACGCCGGGGTTACAAAACTGAAGCTCCCATCCAGTTCATGCTCAGCGAGCATATCACTTGCATTTTCCGTAAGGAGACGATAGCGGCGCTCGCTATTCTTAATTCTGAGGAGATACCTTTCTCGAGATGCAACAACAGTGGGTGCCCACAGAAGAAGCCCCACCAGTAGCAGCAACAATCCCATGGCATATCCTGCAAAATATTTCACGCCAATTTGAATGGTGGGAGCATTCAGGGTGTCAGCCAGAGAGCTGTGGTCAAAACTGTCGAAGTATTCGATCGAAGCACCGATAAACAGCAGGGAAAAGGCTGCTATGATGATATACCAACCCCTTTGAACGTGGAGTCGGAAAAGTTCACCCAGGATGACCAGAAAAACAAGAAGTACCAGCGAAGTGAGCAGAAAGAGAAGTTCAGCCAGCATCAACATGAAGGTAGATTCCCTTTAGTGGACCGTATCTATCATGCGTTCAACCATTTCGATGAGGGCATTGAAATCAACAATGGGTTTGGTGAAATATTCATCAAAACCCTTCTCCATATACTTCTCTCGATCACCGACCATGGCATGGGCAGTCAGGGCGATAACGGGCAGATGTTTTAACTTGTCATCCAGACGCATTGATTCCAGCACAGCGACGCCATCCATGCGCGGTAAAGAAATATCCAATAAAACCAGACCAACATTGGCGTCTGGCAAGCCTGCAAGAGCATCAATCCCATTCTCATAACTCACAATCTCGTATAGTGACCCAAGAATGGCTTCAGCTAGCATGAGATTATCTGGATTATCCTCTACGATAGCTATTCTTTTCATATCTTCTCGATGGCTCCTCTTAAATATTGCTGAAAGGCCTTTTGTGCGGCTCTGAGATTGACTAAAAGTTCTGGCAGTTGATCTAATTGTTCCTCAATCGCTTCGGCTTCAATCAGTTTTGCCAGGGTAGAGACTTTTTTTCCTCCCAGATTCCCTGCGCTTGAAATGAGTGAATGGGCTGCATTTTTTACTACTGAGAAATCCTGTGCTGCAAATCCAGCAGCGATGGCTTCCAGAAGCTGATATCCTCGAATTAAATACATATCGACGAGTTCCGTGGCTAATTTTGATCCTCCCAAATCTTCCAGACGTGAAAGAAATAAGGGGTCAATATCTCCAGAAATATTTGATTTATCTACATGCTCGTCCATAATTCCACACTTATTGTTATCATTAAGAATGAATCACAGCAATATACTTTAAAAATTGCTTATACATAACGATAGCATTGATTTTTGGTCGTGGAAGGGCGTGATTTTTCTGCTTGTCACTACTCCCCTGAATGCCCCAGACGCCTTGAGGGTTTAATGTGAGCTGTAAGAGCAGTTTGCTTTTCTGTGATTGATAATTTATCCAAAAGGACCAGTTCACGATTTCCCCCGAGCAAGATATAACCTGTCATGTACCCAACCGCCCCACCAACACACACGCTGGTCATAAAGTTGACAGGTTCATCCAACCAGGTGGCAAATCTTTCACTTAAAGTTTTCTCTGATCGGGGAACCGTCTCCTTCATGAAATACTTCACTCCAATGTAGCCTCCCAGTAGCATGAGGTAGGGAGAATATTTGTTTGATCGGCTGAATTCACGAAATCCGGTGATAGAGTCCAGAGTCAAATTCCTATTGATATAAACACCGGGGAGAAAAGGTGCATACTCAATGCTAACCTGCAGTTCTGACACGCCTATTACCCTGCAATTTCGAATTGATTTGTTGCCCTCATAAAAAATGGTAATCCCTTGAGCAATGAGCTGCTGTCTTCCAGCAAGTGGAAGCAAAATGCACATCAATGCGATTTTCAAACCTATTCTAATCATAATTGCCCCTCCCCTCCAAATGGAAACAAGCTATGTTTTCCATGGAATCTTAATCAGCCCGAAGGTACTCTCCAACTATTCTGCAGCTGTAGGCGCTTCAAACCCCAGCCAGATATTAAAATATTTGGACTGCTGAGAGGTCATCTCCCTCATGATCCTTAATTGATGAGAAACCTCTTCTTCCTTATAACTTATTACATCATAGAGAGTGATATTTGTTGAATCCCTTTCCACATCAAAGGTCACCTTCATACCTTCTGGCAAGGGATTACCAAAATCGTCAAAGTAGGTATCAAGGTAAAAGTTTCGATCTACCTTATCACCTGCTTGCAAGCCGATCTCGTCTTTCCTACTGACTTTTTTAATGGTCCGTTTTCCCGCCATGGCGATATTTGTGTATTTACCCTTATAGTCCTTTAAGGGATGACGTGGCAAAGACAGGGTAGTATCATTTTCATAGGTGACGCCAACATGCTGAAGTATCTCAGCGTAGGGCAAGGCTTCACGACCCTCAATATATTTTGTGAAAAAGTCTCTGAGATCGGGATGCACTTTCTCAGTAAACAGTTCGAAAACCCTGTCTTCTTCCATGGGTTTTGTCGGTCCATAGTCGTTTATGAGTTCGTACATCACATCGATGAGACGTTTCCTCCCTTCAGTGAGGCGGATAATTTCTATATCCAGTAACATTCCCAGTACGGCACCACGTTGATAAACCTGATTATAGCTTTTCTTGTATGGTTTTTCCAGGACCCCAGCGGACATTTCAGTAAAGCTCATTTTGTCGAGGGGGAACTTTTCTCCATTTCGAATTTTTCTCTGGAGACGATTTACAATGAAATCCTTGGGTGTGAGTATGCCGCCATTTGCCTGAATAATCATGGACATATACTCTGTAACCCCTTCATATAGCCATAAATGTTTAGATAGAACTGGATCTGTGTAGTCCCAGTTGTGGATGTGCTGGGTCCTGAGATTGAGGGGGGTTATGATGTGCATAAACTCGTGGATCGCTATATCTTCAATAACCTCAGATATGGCTTCGGTGTATCCTGGTCCCGGGTCAGGCAGGTAATAAAATGATGATTTATTGTGTTCCAGGGCACCGCCTACGGGAAGACCATTGCGAATCAGATAGATGATTCCTTTAAGAATGAGAAATCTCTGATTATCCAGGATTTTGCCCAACTCATATTCATTTGAGTAATAAATGAGATAGGCGTACTCCTCAGCCGGGAGACTGTCAATATATGATCCAATGGCTGCCATAGAGGCATCAAGCGTTTTTGTAATGAGGGGGGCCCGTTCTGTATCATCAGTTTCATGAGCAAAACCAACCACTACATCCATGCCGTGTATGGAAAAGGTTGACGTATCAGGTCGCCCAAAGAGGATAGGACTATCAATGAGTTCATGGTAGTCCGCGGCTGATATGGACACCTCTCCTGCTGATATAGAAACCTGGTCCAGGATGGTCATGGCATAGAGGTGCTGGGGATAAACGTATTGCATATCTACTGCTCGTTCTTCCTGTCCGGAAAAATAACCAAATACGCCCCCTGCATTTATGGCAAATACCCGATCTTTTACAATACCAGTACCAGCCATAGGCCAGATGGTCCAGGGGTTCTTGCTGTCCCAGGTAGCGCTGACCCAGTACTTGATGGATTTGATGTTGGTAGCTGGTGTAATAACAAATGTATTTTTTCCCTGCTTTTTGACCTTGATGATTTCATCGTTTTGATCATATGCAGTAAGTTTATGAATAAATTTTCCGTAATTGGCTTCTTCATAGGTTCCTGGAATAATCCACGGGAAATGGTAGACGAGTGTATCCTGGCTAAAATCTTCACAGAATAGTTCTACCTCAAATCGATTCTTCTCGAGAGTATTCAAATCGATGCGATAGTCATATCTTGGCTCACCAGCATACGCAGTTGCAGCTGAGAAGATCAACAAGAAGAGGACCATAGCGATGTGTCTGGCCCTGAGTGTATTTATGTTATTGGTGGCAGTCATGAATTGGTACCTCTTTTCTATGAATAATGCTCATCGCGTTGTGAGGGATATTATTTAGGGTTTTTGATATATAATTCAAAGCTTCTTTTGTGGCGTCAGGCTGAAAGAAAAATATTCACGAAAATAATTAAGGCTATTTCGTAATATTCGTCAAATACGCTGTAAAAAAACTGTTTTAGTATATGTTTGAAACTAACAGGGTGCACCAACACTATTGAGTAGCTCTTAACCCCCTGTTGCATTCACTTGCAGTATTAATACCTATCTTATCATGTATTGAGAGATTAATTTGAAATGCAACAGGATGAGATAATATAGGAATGCAAGATAATGGACAAAATAAGAGATACCGAGAGTCCTGTCGAAATTGATCCAAGTAGCCAGCAGGACATCATTCACACGCTACGTACGGCACAACAGCACCAGGTGACCTGGAGTATGATCGCTGATCAAAAGGCAAACATAATCATAGGCTTTGCTTTGATTTTCTTTTCAGTTATTCAATCTCAGATGTTTTCGGTAGAATTTATGGACGATAGGTATTTTTTCCCTATCAGTGCGCTAGCCCTGACTGTTTTTATCTCATTTTTTCTGGCCATTATGGTTGTTTTGCCACGTTTTAAACGTGGTCGCGTCTATACCCAGCCCTCACAAATGCCAAATCCGCTCTTTTTTGGCTTTTTTGCATCATTCACCCAGCAAGAGTATACTGACTATATGATGGATACTGTCAATAACAACGAAGCAGCTCGTCGATTGATGGTACAGGATTTATATCAAATCGGAGTCGTTTTGAAAAAGAAGTATGAGCTTCTCCGATTCAGCTACATGTCCCTTGCTATAGGGGCTTTCCTATCGATTGTCATTTTAGTCATCAAGCTAATTCTCAATTTGGATCACTGGTTCCTGCGATCATTTAACAGCGATTCCCATCTCAACATCCACAGATCTTTGTTGCAGGTATGGCCTAACTAAGGAGCTGGACGGCTTTAAATAATAGGTCCCCGCATGGGTGGTTTCATGTTGCATTTTTTTGGTTCAATTGAACCAATTAAGGTATTTCCCCATCCAATATCAGGAATTCCCCCATATCTAATTAGGTCTCCTTTTGTAACATGGTCCAAGCAAAAAATGCATAAAGGAGTGGTGAGATGATTACAAATCCAAAAAAACAGTTTAGTAGTATTTCAAATGTTGGAGCAGGTTTTTCAAGAATGGTAGATGGGTTTTCTCTGGTAGAACTCGTGATTGTCATCGTCATCGCTGCGCTCTCTTCCGCAATTGCAGTTCCCATTGTCACTTCCAATGACACCATGGCCAAGCTAAGTGAAGCAGATGCAAGTCTGACCAGTCTTCGTACTCAATTGCGTATTTACTATAGCAAAAATGGTGAATATCCCACTGAAGCGACTGCAGTACCAGTTGCTGGGGCTAGTTGGAATGATAAAGTCACCGGTGCATTGAATGGAAAATATTTTTCTGACGACTCCTTTACCTATGTAAGTGAAACCGGCGATAACTTTACACTGTCCTGTGCTGGTGGCAGGGTTCTAGGTTCAGATCGCATGCTCAACCAATCTGGCGTTTTCAGTGGTGGGAACTAGTCTGACCCACACCACAATAACGACGATTGAAGTAAGACTTTAAATCTCTCAAAGATTGTCCCCCATAAACATCGGTATCTCTGATTCCCAGCAGGATTTTGAGATACCGATTTTGTTTTATCTCTACAATCACCAAGCATCAAGAAGGTAATATTTTGTCTCTAACTCTCCCGGATAAAAGGGGAGTTTTTCGGATCATTATCAGGTAATCCCCCATATCGGAAAATCACTAGATATGTAAAATACTCCATGCGCAAAAGTCCTAAGGAGTTCGTACCATGTTAGTTGCCGTATTAATGATGTTCGTGGTTTTCAGCTTTACCGGGGTGGCAGTGCTCAATGTGGCATATCTCTCAACCTCTACCTCAACAGAGACTGTTAACAACATCAAGCTACAATATGCAATGGAATCTTCAATCAACGAATCCCTCTGGCGTATGAATAACGGTCCTGACAGTCTCATTAACATAAATACCAACGGTATTGAAACTTCATTTGATCCGCTGCTGAATATTCTCAGAGTGAAAGTTGACAAATTCCAGATGGAATCTGAGATCCTGTTAGATCTCTCTGAGGACACTCATTTCGATAGGGCCCTGGCTTCTGATGAGACCATCAATACCAATGGTTATGAGACTAATGTGGATGAAGAGAATCGCAGTCGCTTCTTCACTTTCCTTCCTGAGGTTGACATAGACTACTTTACCGACAACGCCGTAGCCATACATCCAGAGAGTTTTCACAAGTTTGAAGGTGGGAAGGGCAAGGGTAAACATAGTGATGATGATGAGATGGCAGACGGAATCCATATCTTTACTGGCTCTTATATCGAATTTAAAAACATGAATCTTGCCAATCACACCCTGGTATTCACGGGGCGATACATAGACTTTACAGATAGAAACAATATCGATGCTCCATTACCAGCTGACAGCGCCGATGCCATGCCTGCTCTGGTTTTTACAAATCCTGACAACTACTTCGAAATTGAAGCTGAGGGAAAACATTATGAGAAAGAAGACGTCATAATTGGAGCCATCTATACTGCCGGTACCATAGTTCTCAAAAAAGGTCAGGTCAGTGGACCTATTGTAGGCAATGCCATTTCATTGGAGCCAGGTGAAGACTTCGAAAATCACATTAATTTCAGAGACACTGAGCATCCCCACCACTATCGCTGGCATAAAGGTTTCAAGGGCAAGAAACATTATGATTGGCCCAAGCAGATCGGCCGCTGGAAAACCAAGTCCTGGAAGAAAAAACATCAAAACGTTTAGTCACTCCCCTGACTTCCTCCAGTCAATAATCATTCCCCATGAGCAAGATTGTTTTGAACCATCGATTTTTTTTAGACATGGACGATAAACCAGATTTCAACAACCAACACTCCATATACCACGCTTTTCCTCAACAGCTTTAAATAATGGGGGATATCCCACATTATTATCAGATGCTCCCCCTGAGTGGTGCATTTCACCCTTTATTTTAAAAATTTCCAAAGAATGGGGGAAATCCCCCGTCAATATTAGGTATACCCTCATATCCAAATACCCCCCCATAGCTAACATAATGCATGAATGAATCGCAAAAGGAGTTCGCACCATGTTAGTAGCCGTATTGATGGTATTCGTAATTTTCAGCTTTACTGGGGTGGCAGTATTGAATGTTTCTTATTTGTCCAGTTCAGCATCTATGGAAACAGTCAATAACATCAAACTCCAATATGAAATGGAATCTTCAATCAATGAAGCTTTATGGCGAATTAACTCCGGAAGGGATTCCCTTGTGAATTATAGTTCCGGTGGTATTACAACCTTATGGGATCCTCAACTCAATATTCTCTCAGTTGCCGTTGAAAATTATCAAATGGAAACAGAGATTCTACTGGATCTAAGTTCAGATACACCATTCGATCGTGCAATATCCTCAAATAACCCCATCAATACAGGCGGATATACAGCAGATGTGGCAGAGGAACATGACATTCGACAATTTGATGAATTACCCATAGTAAATTATGGCTATTTCTTACTTAATACAGCTGTTGTTCACCATGGAAACCAGGAGTCATGGTCAGAAAGCTCACTCCAGGTTGAAGGAATCCATATTTTTCTGGGTAATAATTTAGATATTAGTGGTCTTGATTTGGAAAACAGCACACTGGTTTTTCTAGGTAATGATATTGTTTTTAGTAATGACAACATTATTAAAGCACCAGTACCTGAAGATGACACGGATGCTGTACCAGCAGTTGTACTCCTCAACCCCTACACAAGTTTTAACATTCAAGCCGGAACCCATATTGAAGGTGCCATCTATTGTGCAGGTCAATTGAATATTGAAGATGCCACACTGACTGGACCAATCGTTGCAAAAACAATTAACCTGACTAATGATGTTGATTTCATCGATGAGAATCATCCGGAATATTATCGTTGGACAAAGGGTTTTGGAAACAAGAACGATTATGATTGGCCAAAACATGTAGCTCGTTGGAGAACTGCCAAGTGGGGTAAAATTTTATCCTAGATCTTTCCTGACATAAACATTAAAGACTAACCTCAATCTTACTACTGTTGGTGATGATTGGGGTTAGATCTTTTTATATAAGTCCCACTTCCCGATTATACAATGTGATAACACAAATAATACTTACCCAACCTGCTCATTATCTTGAATATACCGCCGGATTATCTCAATTAACCTGCCGCTTAATATGGGTTTGGTGAAGTATTCATCTGCCCCAGCCTCGAGTGCCGCTTCACGATGTTGCGGGAAAGCATGAGCTGAAATTGCGACTAGAGGGAGTTTGTCGGAATATTCCTTCTTGATCCACTTTATCAAACTGGTTCCATCCTCTCCACCTGGTAACGCAATGTCAATAATGGCCAACTTAAATTCATCCTGTTCAAGTGCCTCCCTGGCACTGTCTGCCGTGGGAGCTACTGTAAGATCATATACATCTTCGAGGATTGTGGAATAATATAACTGTGAAGTTCTATCATCCTCTACAATCAATATTTTGTCTTTATTTATTGCCATCCTTACCCTCATTGTGGAATGGAAAAATCATTGTGAAAGTTGAGCCTTCGTTCTTTTTACTCTTAAGTTCAAGCTCAACATGGTTTAATTCAAGATAGCGCTTTGTTAAAGCCATCCCCAAACCAATGCCCTGATATCTTTTTGTATAGCCTTCACTCTCCTGGGTGTAAGGTTCAAAAAGTCGTGCCTGATAGGCTTTATCAATGCCAATACCTGTATCCGTTATTGAAAGGGTCAACTGATCTGCTCGATGCTCTATTTTGAGTTCAACACCGCCCTCAAAAGTATATTTTAGCGCATTGTCTACCAGGTTCATAATAGCTTGATGAATACAATACTCATCCACAAAAATAATCGCTTCAAGCTCTTTTGTAACCATGCTAAGGTCAAGTTGATTTTCCAAAGCAATGGATCTGAAGCCTTCCACCACTGATCGAGCCAGAGGAACCAGATCAACCTCAACGGGCTGTATAGTAATGGTGCCTGCTTCCAATTGAGAGATGTTGAGGATGGAATCCACGGTCTTCATCAGACGACTACCGGCAGTGGTAATATATCCAAATATATCTCGCTCCTTCTTCTCTAAATGATCTCCAAATCTGGTCTTCAAAAGATCTGAAAATCCAATCACACTATTAAGAGGAGTGCGAATCTCATGTGAAATATTGGCGATAAATTGGTCCTTGACCTCATTGGCTTTATGAGCTTGTTTAAGCGCTCGCTCAAGTTCCACTTCAGCCTGTTTACGTTCAGTGATGTCTTGTAAGGTTCCGATCATTTTTAATGGATTGTCATTTTCATCCAATTCAAGTTTTCCCAATCCGTATACCCAGCGCTCTTCTTCATTCTCCAATCTTTTTATCCGGTATTCTTTATTGAAAGACTCATGATTAGTTAAAACATTTTCATTAAAATAGTGATGCATCATTGCTTGATCCTCTGGATGAGTAATCTGCAGCCAACCAGGAATATCCTTTTTGTAGTTGCTATCAATTCCAAAAATATCATCCATGATAGGCGAACATGCCCATGAACCCCTTGCTATATCCAATACATAAGATCCGATATGTGCGACAGCTTGTGATTCACTAAGTAATCGTTCTGCCAACTTTCGCTCCGAAATATCTGTAGAAACGTTAGCCAGAAACTGAATTTTTCCGGTTTTAGGATCATTGATGGAAAATGTATTTGCGTGCACATCTGTGATTTCACCTGTTTTTTTGTTGAGATATTGCAGATCTCCTTCCCAACTCCCCTTTTCCATCAGGGCTGGTAGAAGTTCTCTCTCAACCATCCCTACCCATTGATTGGGAATAACATCCATGATGTTCGAGGTCTTTATTTCAAGGGGTTTTATACCCAGCATTTTGCAACCGAATTCATTCAGGAAAACCATGCTGCCATCAGGTGTGGCTAAATTTATAAGCTCGTTACTGTGGGTCACAATAGCTGCGAGTTTCTGCATCTCTTCTTCTGAGCGCCTCCGTTCCGTGATATCTCTCACAAATGCTGCCACCAGCGGGCCTTTTGGATCCGGCAGTACCGTTATACTCACATCAAGATTTATTTCGACACCATCAATTCTCTTATGTCTGGTTTCGAATTGGTCAGCACCCAGTTCAACCATACGCTTTATTCTTTCATCCATCTCCGTTTTCGATAATTCTATTTCAAGGGCACTTATATTCAGATTGAGCAATTCGTCTCTGGAATATCCCGTCATTTTGCAGTATGAATGATTCACGTCAAGGATTCTACCTTCAGTGGAAGCGAGAATAAAACCATCCTTGGTGGTTCTAAGGACTGCATTCATCCGTTCATTCTGTTGTTTTAGTATCTTCTCAGCCTGCTTGTGGGCTGTGATATCTCTGACAATGGCAAAAGTAGCCGGTTTTTCATTGAAATCGATAATCTCATATTTGACCTCAACATCAATGATGCTGCCGGCCTTTTGTTGAAATGTGGTTTCATAAGTGCCGGTCTTAATTCTCTTGGATTTCGTAGTTCTACTGCGTTCTATGAGATCCTGTTTGGCTTGTTCAGTGAATATCCTGTCGAAGGATTCACCCGTTAAAGTATCAACGGAATACCCCAACATTTCGGCGAAACGGGAATTGCAGTAGATTATTTTATCATCCTGGCTGATTTCAATGCCGTCATTGGCATTTTCAACGATCAACCGATATTTCTCTTCGCTCTCTACTAGTTTTTTATCTGCCTGTTTACGTAAGGTGATATCTCTGGCAATTCCAAGAATGAGCGTTTTTCCCTCAATGCGTACATGGCGTGTACTGATTTCAATATCAACAAAACCACCGTCTTTCCTGGCGAGGGTAAATTCATCAGGTCCAGTCGATTTACCCAAAACGTTGAGTGCCATTAATTTGGCAACTTTGGGGAGGTCCTTAGACTGAAATAAATTGAGTTTCGTATAACTCTTACCGTTCAGATCCTCTTTATTGTATCCCAGAAGCTTTTCAGAGGCTTTGTTTCCATCTATCAATACACCCTTAGAATTCACTAAGTAATAAGCATCAGGGGCTTCATCGAAAATAATCTTGAAACGTTCTTCAGATTTCCGAAGAACGTCTTCAGATTTTTTCCGCTCCGTGACATCCCTGATGATGTCATGGGAACCCAAAAATTCACCATTCTCGTGTATTGCTATTGAGTTTACTTCAACATGGTGAACATCACCATTTTTCGAAATGAGCCGTCCTTCATATCCGCTATAGGAACCTTTGTGAATTAATCTTTTTATATATCTTGCTGATTTTTCCTGATCATCTGGGTGAACCAGATTTTTTATATTCAGTCGGTTTAACTCTTCTCTAGAGTAGCCCATCAAGCTCTGGATCGCTTGATTTGTATCAATAAAATCACCATCTTTATCCACTATGCATATGCCATCGATACTGGTTGCAAAAAGTCCCCGATAGAGGGATTCTTTTTCCAACAATTCTTCTGCTGCAAGTCTCTTAACCGTTACATCTTCATGGGTTATGACAATATTTTTGACTTTACCCCTTAAATCTTTGAGAGGATAAATCCTGGTGCTGAGCCATCGCGTTCTACCGGTTCCCCGGGCCTCAGTCTTTCCCGTAGGATCAAAGCGATACTCCGGCACCACCACCGATTCTCCTGCATAAGCTCGTTTTACATAATCCAGTAATCCAGATTTCTTGACTTCCTCACTCTGAAGTACATTGAACTGATTCAGGGTGGTACTGGCTGGAAAGCCCCACAGCTTCTCATAGGCTTCATTTACATCAATCTGCAAGCCCTCAAGGTTGTATATCTCAATAACACTGGGTGATTGATTTATGACCATCATGAAGTGATCTTCACTTTCAAGGAAAGCATCAGTTCTATGTTGAACCAGGTCTTCTAATTCATTATTTACCTGTATTAACTTCCTATGCAGTGCCAGGTTGTCAAATTTGGCAGTGGTTTTTTGTATGATTATTTGAATGACGACCAACTTACTTGACAAACTTTGAGCATCGGGGGCATCATCTGCAAAAAGGAAGATCACGGGTGGATGATCAACCATATTTGTATGAATTAGAATGATATTTTCAGCCATAAAATCATGATGGGTGAGATCTAATTGAATTCCTCGCTTACCCTCATCATGTTCAGAAATGAAATGAGGACTCCCCTTGATTAAATTCACTAATTCTGGAGAAATGGAGACCCTGTCATTATCCATGGATTTGTTTGATGTGGCTATAAATGAACTCTTTATTTCTACCTTATCATCATGCGCTTCACAAAAAGCACAATAGGGAATATCGAGAAAGACTGAAACACGTTCCAGGACATCTTGAATTATCTCTTTTTCATCCTCAGAATTAGCTAATGTGTCCCCTATTTGTTGCAGGAAAAGAATCTCCCCAGCTCTCTCGGACAACATCTGATTTTCCTGGCTTAAAACTTCAAGCTCTAACAGGAGTTCAGATTTATTAAGTTGTTTTTTAACAGGCATGATTATGCTAGAACCAAGTCCGTGATTGCATTTACTATATCTTCTGGAAGGTCTTCCTGTATGAAGTGGCTACCCTTCTCCATGAGAACTAATTTACTGGATGGTATTCCAGCATTCAGACGATGAGCTATATTCTCGCTCAAATAGGGATCTGCATCTCCACGAATAATAAGTGTGGGTATATCCAATTTTGTCAGGGCTGACTCAATATCAAGTAAGTTCTTATTATCCAGACATTTGGCAAAGTGCAAAAAGGCCTTACGTCCTTCCCTGGATTTCATGGGATACCAAAAATGCTCCATAAGTTCTTCAGTCAAATTCTCTTTATGGAAAAGCCCACGGCGGACTATTAATTTAAATGTACCGAGATCTAAGGTGGCCATGGCGAATTGTCGAATTATGGGGGTTCTCATGGCAATAATTGGTTGGACTGGCCAGAAATCGTATCCTACACTATTAAGTAGCGTGAGACTATGGAGTTGATCCGGGTTATTTACTGCAAATATCTGAGCGATTCCTCCACCCACATCATGACCGACAAGATGAAATTTATCGATACCTAGCACATCCGTGAATTCCTTCACGAGAAGCGCATGCTGCTTGAGTGAATAGGATACCTCAAGGGGTTTGTCTGAATCTCCGCAGCCCAATAGATCCAGAGCGATCACGTTAAACTCCAGGGGGAAAAGTGGAATCATTTTGCGCCAGATGAATCGATAAGTAGTGATCCCGTGAACCAGAAGAATGGTGGGACCTGTCCCAACCCGTTGACTGTAGGCCAGTCGGTGACCCGCAACCTGAGCAATCTCAAATCTGGATGTACTTTGCACGCTTCTCACTTCCTAAAAATCTTCTGACGATGGGTAGGATTCAAATCATCAATAAAATAAACAGTTCTATGGTAGCATCCAACTCATCTTACAACATGAGTAATTCTATTAGCTCCCAGCTTCTATATTCAGGTTCGTAACGAGGAGCACATTGATATGTATTCTGTGAAGATTGGTTCACTTTGACATATGAATCATCTTTTCAGGAGCCCGATCGAAGCTTCTTGCCCATAGACCTGCATCACGGGTTCTTCTCATTCCCTATTTTTTACTCAACAAATCTCTTACGCAACCTATAAATTCATGAATATCAAATGGTTTTCTAAATGTCTGGTCTGCCCCAAACAAGCTTGCATACTTCAAATAATCATTCTGTCCAATTCCATCAAAGCCAGACATGACAATGAGTCTTGTTTCAGGATGGTATTGCTTTATTTCCCGAACAATTTCAATGCCCTCCTTGCCAGGCATGATAATATCGGTAATAACAAGATCTATTGCATGTTGTTTGAAAAGTGCCATTCCCGCAATACCATCTTTTGCACTAAAGACTTCATAACCTTCATCTTCAAGTGCAAAAATGAGTAGGTCGCGGATTGATTCGTCATCATCCATGACCAACACAGAATGGTGAGGAGTGGCTGTATTTTTATCCATAATAATTAGCGTTTTCCCTGGTTAGATCCATCCATCTATGAATACCCTGATCAGCTTTGAAATTGAGAGTATTTAATTGATCTACAGGAGTCGTGATACAGTTTCTCCTTGTTTGGCTGACCATATTCCCCATATACATGGAATAAGGGGGTCATATATAAATGTCCAAATTACGTGCCAGATGAAATTGATGGACCTAATATATTATATTTCTTAAAGATATGGTTTATTTACGAGAATTCCTAGTGCATAGAATGTCAAGTTATTCCTACAGCATGTAGATATAAATGACAACCACTATATGTTCCACGATCATGGGATTGCCCAGGCACAACGTCAAGGGAGAAGCCCCTGATTATTGTTGTTAATATGGACCAGCTATTTCAAATATACCATGCGCTTCACGTCCCTGAATGAACCAGCATCGAGAACATATAAGTAGGTTCCACTGCTTAGATTTTCAGGGGTAAAGTAAACTGTATAGTGACCTGTTTCATGATAACCTGATGCAAGTCTCATAACCTCCACGCCCTTTATGTCGTAGACAGTCAGGTTGATATCCACTGCTTCAACCAGTGTATAACTTATGGCTGTACCCGGATTAAAGGGGTTGGGGTAATTATTCGTCAGACTCGAAGTCTCAGGAAAAACTGCAGGGGGAATGGGATCTTCTACGGATGTGGGATGAAAAGGTGTTCCGTAGGTCCAATCTACCCCGGAGATTCTCATGTCATTCCCATTTCCACTCATGTCATGAAGACTGTCACCTCCGCCCTCATTCATAGGCCAATATAGCTGCAGTCCTGCGGGATGCCCGGTGAGAACCGAACTCATGTTTTGAATGATCTCCGATTCAGTTCGCACCTCATTCCAGATACGCACCTCATCAATCACCCCCATAAACCCCATGATTCCACCCTGAACAGAGCCCAGGCGAAGCGCCTCTGCGCCATTATCCCTGATGGGACCCTCCGGGGTGGAAATATGCGAAACATTCTGGGTGATACCATTGATCAACATGGTCACTTCACTGTTGGTTCCATTATAACTGACTGCAATATGTGTCCACATATCCAATACAATGGACCCCAGCTCTGAGTAGGTATGGCTGACCCCTGCATTGTGCCTGAGTTGTAGGATTAAACTTCTATCGTTTGCTGTATTATGATTCTGGACAATAAATAACCAGATACTTGTCTTGTGAAAAATGGTGGCCAGATAGTTTGGTCCCTCCCCCCATCCATCAGGTTTGATCCAGGTCTCAAGGGTCATGGAATCTGTCAAATTGAGCGTGGATGTGGGAGCAAGAGCCAACTCAGCGATTCCTACGTGGTGGTAGATTGCACTTTCGCCCTCACGAACCTCAGCATGAAGTTGACCCGTTCGCAGGCCGATGCAGAGGATCAAGAACAGGGGCAATAGCCACCTACTGGGAACCTTGAAATCTTGTTTGATCCATATCTTCATGTCCATCAACCTAAGGGGCACTCAATATTGCTTCGATGAGGAGAATGATATCCACCACATCCACGTGCTCATCCTCGGAAAGATCAAATCTTGAGAATTGTTCAGGTGTCATCTCCTCATGGACGATGACATATTCAACCAGTCTGATGGCATCGTTGAGATTGACCTGATAATCCTGATTCACATCCCCCCAGGGTAATTCACCAGCAGCTATATCCATGGATACGGTGATGATTGCGCTGGGAAAATTAGGTGCGCTGGTTTCTATGCGCATGGGAAACTCATAGTGACCCTGTGGTAACCCAATTGCGGAGACATCAACAATAAATGCTTCACTTTCACCGGGATCAACCCGGCCTGACCAATTTGAAGCCGAAAACCATTCTACAGGTCGCAGAACAGCGAGGGCGGACCCTGACATGAGAGGTGTGGTTTCATTGTGATGTATGGTCAAACCAATATTCCGTTCACCATTTTGCATGCCAATGGTTCCTGAGGAGGTAGACTCATCCATGGATTGATACTGGATTTTAATCATACCAATTTTGTGCAGAATTACCTGGAACGTATAATACTGGGTCGTGCCCCACTTGGGAAAATCCTTCCAGGTGATGATGCATTGATCATTATTATTGGTCCAGAAGTAAATACTCCCATTGGGGTCCTGATCGTTATTTAGATCATCCCACCAGGGGGCAATCATTGCCGGGGGACTCATTTGATTGGGCAATACAGAATTCATCCAGGGTGAAAAGGAGCTTTCAAAACTAATGGTGCCGTTGCTGCCAATAAACAGCTCCTCATATATGTCATCATAAAATGGAAACTCAAATCCCACAGACAGCGGACCAATACTACTGTCATCAGGATCGCCCATCCATGCAAGTAGATTCCCAGGAGTTTCGATGTCATACCAGGTGAAAATGGGACCCTCCATATCTGTATCCCACTGCCAGTAATGTCCATACGCATCAGCTCCATCGCGCAATACTCTGGATTCTGGGGGAGGATCTGCTGTCTCCTTGGAAATGGATGGATCAAAAACAACTGGGTTGTACTGAATCATCCGGTTGGAGTCTTCAACTGGTGTGATGGCAAAGGCCACTGGTGTTTCGCCGGTATTCGTAATGATGATGGAATCAGTCGCTGAACTCCAGGGATTTTGCTGAAAATGAATATCTGTGGTACTCAAAGATACCCTGGCATCGTGGTTTCGAACACCCCTGTCAGTGGAGAAAAGGATTGAAGTGTTATTTCTCAGATATGCCACGCTGGGGTCATTTACATTGTTGTAGGTGGCCAACAGCCCGGATCTGCTGTCAGGAGATTCAATACCAATGGTGGCAAAGTTTGCCAACACATCCGTATTTTCATAAAGATTATACTGAAATTTGATATCATTATCACCTGAATCAGTAGGATACAGGTCTGTATTAAAAATAATGAGTTCGAAGGCGAGTCTATCCTGCATATATAGATGGTTTACCTGGCTCCACTCCACAATAAACTGACCATCATCTCCGTTAGTTGACTGGTAGACCCCTCCTGCCCCAGTTACTAAATCATCCCAGAAGGGTGCCAGCATGGCCGGGGGACCAATTGGCGAAGGAATAATCCTGTTGTGAAAGTCCACAACGCTGTGAGCACCAAAAGCAGCCCAGCCATTGGAACAGACCGTCATATTTGTATACACCTCACCATAGTATGTAACTGGAAAGGGCAAAGGAATAACTGTTGAGGCATCCGCTTCTTCAAAATTGTCTGTAATACCAATCATGGAACCTGAACCGCCCAGGCTGGGATTAATTTCCATCCAATCATAGGATTGGGCCTTGGAGAAACTCAAGTCGAATTCATCAAACATGCGATACCCATAATCATCAGTTTGAGATGGGCCAAAGCGAATCACATCTCCAATGGAGACCGTCGCCTCCAGGGTATCAGTCCTTGTGGGTGTTGAGCATTCAAACTGAACCGTGAGGGACTCTCCTGGAAATATCTGATCACTAAAAACCACATCTAGAGCATTTTCTGTCTCACCGATCCCATCAATATCCAGCTCCGGGCATGTCAATGGAGCACCAGAAAAGGATAGAAGTGCATGGTCCAGAGGGGTAATGCTGAGGGGACTGGAGGAGGCCCCGCCCCTGTTGATGAGTTCAATTGCAAACTGAGCTGAATCTCCAGCATTCACACTCCCACTGAGGAGCAGAAAATCATGAATATCTACTTCTGGTGCCTGTACAACCACATGTTTTTGCCAGTTCCAGGTCTCAGATCCACCCACTACCTCCAGTTGAATGATTGAGGTTGTGCCATGTTTCAACTCCGGGTCAGCAGTGAGACGAATGATGATGGGGTCTAGTGCACTATTGGCGGGAATTGATGCCAGGACAACTTGATTGCTTAGGCTGATGCCCGTTGTTTCTGAGGAAAATGAGAATTCCACATTATTCATGGCTTCACCATAATTATAGAAGTGCAGCTCCATGGGAGCTGATTGTCCGGCGACCAGGAGTGTGTCGGGGTTCATGGTCCAGCTTTCCATAGCAAGACTCTCTGGACCGTCCTGAACTGGAAGGGTGACCAGGTAAGGATATAGATTCTTCCCAGTCACAGTCAGCTTCATTTCATCGACCTCAGCCAGGTCAACCGGTAAACTTACCCTGCCACTGACATCAGAATAATTCCCAATGGTATTATTGGTACCCAGTAGCGAGACATAGGCTTGGCTGATAGGGGAGCCATCTTCCCCGTAAACCATTATTTCAACTGAATTCTGTCCAGAAGAGAGGGTATCCTCATGGACCACATTGAGTAATTGAGGAATGGCTGTCCACATCTGCATTCCGGGATCTCCCAGGAGATTGTAGATATGATGATAGAATTCAGCAGTTTGCTCAAAGGGAAAGTAGGTATTTTGATGATAGTTGCGCCAGAGTTCATATTTGCCTGCCCAAAGGGCTTCGCCCAGAGTTTGAACCCCTCCATCAAAGATGGCGGAGTAGATACCAATATCTATGACATTGTTAAACTGGGTATGGGTATACAACTCACTGGGGCCAAAGAAGGCTACGGCTCCCCTGGGGACAGTGGCCGTTCCTATACGTGTCCAAACTTCACCAAAACAGGGGTCGTCTATGGCAGCAAAGTTGCCACCACCACACACCACTGAAGTGATGATAGGCGTCTTCCCACCATTGTAGATCGATCCACGAATATCACCAGATGTAAAATCTGGACCTGCCCACCCTGTGTAGTATCCAAATCCACGATAATTAACAAAACCCACGCCCAGATTGATAGGGGTGGATATCGCGCTGGGGGAACTTACTTCTGGTGCGTAGGCACTATAGATCTGACTATAGCCATTAGCTATCAGTTTGTCAGCCACCCATTCTTTTGTGGCCTGGGCTGAAGCGGCCCCAAGAGTAGTTGAAATCATCAAGGCTCTCTCGAACCAGGCGGGTTGATCGTTGGGGGGTGTACTCTCATATCGAACAATTTTGGAGGTAAACGTAATTAATTCTGAGATGGTATCGATGGATAATCGACCCACCATGAGCTCTGGGAAGGTATCATCCCCCTCAAGCAGCGTGTAAGGATGATCGCCAATAAGATTGTCTCCCCAGGTATTCTGGATATAGAAACCTGGCATTCCCTGATCAGAATCACCGATAAGCAGCAGGTAATCGGGACGACTCTCCCAGGTTTCCCAGGCAGTCTGGATATAGTTTTTTATGGCCGTTCTGGATGTACCTGTTACCGAGGTGGTTACCACGGTGACCTCAAAGCCGGCTCTTTGCTTCCAGACCGTCAAAAGTTGGAGATAGGGCTCATAGAGAGGAGGTGTAATAATTAGGTAATGGCCTTTCCGGGGAAATTGTCCAGTTGGGGGAAGGATTGAGCGCATACCGTTTTGAACAAAACTTTCCAGATCATCTCCCACTTGAACCCCGAGTAATTCAAACTCGATGATCAGGGGCACTTGAACGTCGTGTGTACGTGGGTCAAAGTCAACCGGATGAAGGGTAACCGGAAGGAACTGCCGACCGCGCATGACTACGGGGTCGCCCAGCATCAATGTCTCATGCAGTGAACTTGATGATTGAGATCCATTGTACAGTGTTGTGGTGACCAGGGGTGGATCTGAATCCAGATGTCCTTGGGGAACCGTCTTAAGTCGGATATTTTGAAGCACTTCATTCTGGCGTTGAATGGCTCCAATGCTCATATCATGTGCTGAGTTGATGGGAATCATCTGGGTTGTCATGGGCAGGGCCGGATCACCGGGTGCCCCTGCAAGGCCATAGCCATATTTTGTAAATAGCTCAGGATCTTCAAGCATGCTTTGCCACAGATCCACGGAAACATGTTGAAAATCGAGGTGTATTCTCACACCAGCCTGAATCGGTGTAATATCCATTTTGGGGAGTAATTGATCTGCAGCACCCAGAAACTGGAGTGTGAGAAGCAGACTAACTACTATTTTTTTGCAAGTGGACATCTTGTTCCCATCAATTTTGGAATATGAAAGTACTAAAAGGCGTCTGACGTGGCAAGGTGTATTAAATTTGAAGTTCCCCCGTTATATCAGTTAAAATTTAGGTCAAGTTGTCGATATCGGTGTTTCTTGGTGTAAATCGGGTTGATTTGTCCAGGATTTCTGGTCAGAATGGCCGAAATACCATCACCTAAGGCATAATATCCAAA
>JADHUM010000042.1 GCA_016784545.1 Candidatus Neomarinimicrobiota bacterium | reverse complement strand
TGCGTAAGAAACTGCGCGTGCGTGGCTATAACCAAGTGAGCCAGGAGAGTGAAGTTTTTCTCGAGATAAAATGGAAAAATAACACCTTTATTTCCAAAGATAGAACACCAGTTAAGTATACTGATGTTGCCAACCTCCTGGCGGGAGGGGATATGGAAAAACTCCTTCCATACCGAAAAGATTTCCCAAACTCTCATGAAAAAGCCAGCAAATTTCTATTCTATCTAAAACGAAGTTCCCGCGTGCCTGTGAACCTGGTGACCTATACCCGGGAGGCATATATCGGAAAATTTAACCATACCGACCGAATCACTTTTGATAGCAATATCCGCTCGATGATGTTTCCAGGGCTGGATGATCTTTTTGAAGAGGAGCGACTGGTCCCATTTCTTGAGCGAGATTTTGTACTTGAGCACAAATCTGAAAATCCAGTACCTGAATGGTTCCGTAGGATTATTCGAAAGTACAATCTAAGCAAACAGGCCTACTCCAAGTATGTAAGAGGGGTCGATACCCATTATCGACATATTGGGGATTGTACCAAACGTGAAATTATTTCCATGAGTCATTACTAGAAAGACAAAGCATGCAATTATTCGATTTACAGTCACTTATGGACATGAATATCCGCACAGGGGATGTTCTCCTGAACTTGCTGGTAGCATTTTTGTGTGGTTTGGTCATTGCACAGACTTACAAAATGACCTTTGGTGGTGCCTCATACTCCAAGAGTATTTCCAATTCTCTGGTTGTGTTAGCAATGATAACCACAGTCGTCATCATTGTCATCGGCAACAATCTTGCCCGAGCTTTTGGATTGGTTGGTGCCATGTCAATCATCCGTTTCCGCACAGCTGTTAAAGATCCTATGGATATTGTATTTATCTTCTTTTCTCTGACCATAGGATTGGCTGCTGGCGTGGGACTGGCTCAAATCGCCATTATTGGTACCTTGAGCATAAGTGCTGTGCTATTGGTCATGAGTAAGATTGGGTATGGCTCACACAGGAGTGATGAAAATTTGCTACAATTCGCTTATAGCGGTGATCATAATGGGGGAGAACCGCCATATATAGATGTCATCAAGACCCACTGTCGTTCTTACACCATGGTGAATGTTAGATCTCTGGGTAGCAGCAAACAGTATGAAATATCCTATTATGTGACACTCAGACAAACCTCTCAGGGGAACGAGTTTGTCAAGGAACTTTCAGGGCTGGAAGATGTGGATAAAATTAATTTATACTCAGATGAGTCCCTTTCGAGTTAGAGAACCCTAAACCTTTCCCTCCAAGTATCTGATGGAATTTTCATGACTTCATTTACGCCCCACTTTGTACATATTTATTTATTGATCATCCTGTTGGCCACATTGGGTTGTACAGATCAGGATAAGAATAATATACAGCAAGTCGAGGATACACTCACCACTGCTCAGGACCTAATCCCCCTCATGCTGCGTGGCATTAACCTGGGAAATACACTTGAACCTGACGACGAGGGAGCTTGGAATAATGGTCCGGCACTGGAGTATTATTTTGATGATTACAAAGCCGCAGGATTCACCTGCGTTCGGGTTCCTGTAAGATGGGGTACCCACACATTGAATTATCCACCTTATACAGTTGATCCCACCTGGATGGCTCGCGTGGAGGAGGTGGTTAACTGGGGACTAGACCGAGACCTCTATATCATTCTCAACGCCCATCATGAGAGTTGGCTCAAGGAAGACTATTCTGATTCGAATGTCGCTCGGTTTGAGGCCATCTGGACCCAAATATCTGAAAGATTCCAGATCAAATCTGACAATCTATTATTTGAAATAATCAATGAACCCCATGGATTGACCGCTCCACAAGTAGATGATTTAAATGCCAGAATATTGCCTATCCTCAGGACAAATAATCCCACCAGGATTGTGATCTATTCGGGGAACGAATGGTCTTCTCTTGAGCAAATGATGTCAGCTGCAATTCTGGATGATGAATTCCTCATGGCCTATTGGCACTCATATGATCCCTGGTCATTTGCTGGTGAGGGGCAGGGGACCTGGGGAACACCAGAGGAAGTCAATTCCCTGGCTGCCATGTTTAAACAGGCCGCTGACTGGTCGATGGCAAACAATATCCCGGCGATGATCAGTGAATTTGGAGCGGTTCAGGAATGCGACTATAATTCCAGAATGCGCCATTATGCTACCTATGTGGAAGAAGCCCTTCGGAATAATATCCCTTTCCAGGTATGGGATGATGGAGGCTGGTTCAGAATTTATGAAAGAGAAAACAGAACCTGGCCTGAAGTAAAAGATATACTTATATACTCACATCCCCATGGTCCCACAGATTTATCCCTGACAAGTGGTGGTCCAGGCAAACTCAAGATCTCCTGGAGCAACCGAACCACAGATAATGACCGAATTTTCATCCAACGTCGCACCGAAGAAGCATCCTTTGAGGAAATTGCTGAATTAGGAGGAATTGCAGATGAATACGAAGATATGGGTCTTTCTGCTGGAGTCCTATATACATACCGGGTCGTGACACGAGTAGACTCAACCACATCCTATTATTCTTATCCAATTCGTGGTAGTATTCAATAATACACAGGAGTTCCATATGCTCAAAAGATTGACCTTATTTCTGCTCCTTGTCCTGGTTGCATTGGGATACGAACCCTTGATTCAGAATTTTGCCGGTAGAAAGACAACCTCACTAAATGGGGAATGGAACTACATTGTAGATCCCTATGAAAACGGATTTTATAACTATCGCTACACACCATTCGACGAATACGCAGATCCCAGCAAGAGTGGGGGTTTCTTCACCAATCAAAAGCCGGTAAACCCCTGGGATAGAGTCGAGTACGACTTTGATCTTTCAGAAACGCTTGAAGTGCCTGGTGATTGGAACTCTCAGCAGGAAAATCTTTTTTACTATGAGGGAACCATCTGGTACAAAAAATCCTTCGACTATATAAGAGATGATGCAAAAAATCGCGTATTTGTTCACTTTGGTGCTGCCAATTATCAGGCTGATGTTTACCTGAATGGTCACAAATTGGGGATGCATAAAGGGGGGTTTACACCCTTCAACTATGAGATTACACATTTACTGAAAACGCAGGATAACTTCCTCATCGTCAAGGTTGACAATAAACGTAAGAAGGATGAAGTCCCAACAGTCAATACAGACTGGTGGAATTTTGGGGGTCTGACGCGGGATGTCCATGTTGTAGAAGTACCAGAAACATTTGTAAAGGACTACTTTGTTCAACTGGCAAAGGACTCCCAAAGCACCATCGCTGGATATATACAACTTGATGGAGTATCCAAGACCAATCGCAAAGTCGAACTGCTCATTCCTGAATTGAAGTTGAGGAAAAAGCTCAGAACGGATGATCAGGGTCGAGCAGATTTAAGCATCTCTTCAAAAAGGATCACCTACTGGTCGCCTGAAAACCCCAAACTCTATGATGTAATTATCAAATCAGGGGATGAAGAGATCCATGATCAGATCGGATTTCGTACCATTCAGACCCAAGGTCCCGATATTTTGCTAAATGGCGAGTCCATCTTTCTCAAAGGGATTTCTTTGCATGAAGAAAATCCCGTCCGCGGCGGTCGTGCTCACAGCATGGAAGATGCCCGTCTTCTCCTTGGCTGGGCCAAAGAGTTGGGATGCAATTATGTACGTCTTGCCCATTATCCTCATAGTGAAAATATGATTCGTCTGGCCGATGAGATGGGAATGTTAGTCTGGGAAGAGAATCCTGTGTATTGGACGATCTCCTGGGAGAATGAACAGACCTATGCTACTGCACAGCAGCAACTTAGCGAAGTTATCTCACGCGATAAAAACCGAGCGTCGGTCATCATATGGTCCATGGCAAACGAGACACCGGTCAGTGATGCCCGGATGGATTTCCTGAAACGACTACGGGACTTCACCTTGCAACAGGATACCACCAGGCTCATCAGTGCTGCTCTGGAAATGCATGGGGAGGGCGAAGGTGGTTTGACCAGAAAGATATCAGACCCCTTTGCAGATTATGTGGATGTCCTGAGTTTTAACCAATACATCGGTTGGTATGATGGCTTGCCGGAAAAATGCGACCAAATCAAGTGGGCCATTGATCAAGACAAGCCTGTCATCATCTCTGAATTTGGTGGCGGTGCGCTTCAAGGGTTACATGGGGACAGTCTCACCATCTGGACCGAAGAATTTCAGGAGTATCTGTATCGAGAATCAATTGAAATGATTCAGAGAATTCCTCAATTACGGGGAGCAACCCCCTGGATATTAGTTGATTTCCATTCACCCCGCCGCGTATTGCCAGGAATTCAGGATGGCTGGAATAGAAAAGGATTAATTGGCAGCAATGGGGAGAAGAAGAAAGCCTTCTATGTGCTCCAGAATTACTATAAAAATTTACCAAAGCTTGAGAAAAATAATTGAATAAACAGCCTCAAAGGAGCATCTGGTTATGACCCTCCACATTATTGATAGTTCTATTATTGTTATTTACCTCGTCGCCGTAGTCCTTATGGGACTCTGGCTAAGAAGCAGGGCAGGAGAAGGAATGGATGCCTACTTCCTGGGTGGTAGAAGTATCCCATGGTATGTCCTGGGTGTCTCCAATGCCTCCAGCATGTTTGATATAGCCGGTACCATGTGGTTGGTCTCCATGCTTTTTGTCTATGGACTCAAAGGCACCTGGCTTCCCTGGTTGTGGCCCACATTTAATCAAATATTTCTCATGATTTACCTGGCCGTGTGGATTCGACGAAGTGGTGTCGTGACTGGTGCAGAGTGGATCGGAACTCGGTTTGGAAAAGGTAGAGGGGCTGAGCTATCGCGAATCGCAATTGTGGTCTTTGCGCTGATCTCTGTAGTCAGCTTCCTGATCTATGCCTATCAGGGTGTTGGTCGATTTGCGGCGGCATTTCTGCCCTGGGATTGGACACCGGACACTTATGCCATGATCCTCATGGGGATCACCACCTTCTATGTCATCCTGGGTGGCATGTTCAGTGTGGTAATCACCGATGTATTCCAATTTATCATGTTGACCATCGCCTCAATATTTATTGCCTTTATCGCCATGAGCAATGTGGCTCCAGAAGCTCTCAATGCTGTCATTCCAGATGGCTGGAAAACTTTATGGTTTGGATATACGCTTGACCTGGATTGGTCTGGTCTACTTCCCTCTGTGACAGAAAAGATAAAGGCCGATGGCTATAACATGTTCACCATCGTGTGGATGATGATGCTCTTCAAGGGAATCCTCACCAGTATGGCTGGAACCGCTCCCAACTATGATATGCAGCGTGTTTTGGCTACCCGCAGTCCCAAAGAATCAGCCATGATGAGTGGAATGGTTTCAGCGGCCCTTATTCCACGCTGGTTGATGATTGGAGGGATTGCAGTACTTGGACTGGTATTCTTCAGTGGTGAATTACGGAGCATGGGAGGGACTGCCGATTTTGAAATGCTCATGCCCTTTGTGATTCGAGAATTTTTCCCAGTAGGAGTCACGGGACTGGTTATCGCTGGTCTGCTGGCAGCCTATATGAGTACATTTGACTCCACTGTAAATGCCGGGGCTGCCTATCTGATCAATGATATCTACAAAAGGTATATCAATCCAGATGCCAGTGAGAAGAAAGTCATCTGGATGAGTTATGGTGCCAGTATCCTCATCGTTGTGGTGGGTGTTATCATGGGCACCCAGGCTGAGAGCATCCATTCTGCCATGGGCTGGATCGTAACTGGATTATGGGGTGGCTTCACCATTCCAAACGTCTTGAAATGGCACTGGTGGCGCTTTAATGGCTATGGATACTTCTGGGGCATGGTCTCTGGGATAGTCACTGCCATGGTTCTGGCTCAGATCGTACCAGCTTCTGATTATTTGTATTATTTCCCTGTTACCATGGGTGCTGGTGCCCTGGGTAGTATTCTGGGCAGTCTCATGACGAAACCCGATGAGATGGCTGATCTCAAATCTTTTTACACCACTGTACGTCCCTGGGGCTTCTGGGGGCCAGTTGCTGCAGAAGTTCTAAACGAAAACCCAGAATTTAAAACAGGTGCCTCTGCAGCGCGTGACTTGAGCAATGTTGCAGTTGGAATCATCTGGCAGACGTCTTTGGTAGTAGCGCCAGTCTATCTCATTATCCGAGAATGGTATGCCATGGGGTTTGCTTTTGCATTGGCAGTAGCAACCAGCTACTGGCTGAAAAAACGCTGGTTTGATGAGCTTGCAAACGATTGACACAAAGGATAGGTCTTGAAATACGGATATTTTGATGATGAACGCCGTGAATATGTAATCACGGATCCCAAAACGCCCTGGCCCTGGATTAATTATTTGGGGACTGAGGATTACTTCAGGCTCATCTCAAACACGGGTGGTGGATATGCATTTTATCAGGATGCCAAGCTTCGTCGAATTACGCGTTACCGCTACAATAATGTTCCCCTGGATCAAAGCGGAACCTACTTCTATATCAAAGATGGCGATGATATTTGGAATCCAGGTTGGCAACCTGTTCAGGCCTCACTAGAAAATTATTCTTGTCGCCATGGCTTGGGTTATACCAGCATCGCTGGTGAGAGAAATAGAGTGAGAGCCGAGGTCACCCATCTCGTTCCCCTTGGTTTCAAGGGCGAAGTTCAGCGTATTTCGCTAAAGAATAAGGGCAGTGTGCCCAAGAAACTGAAGCTTTTCAGCTTTGTAGAATGGGCATTATGGGATGCCCAGGATGACGCCACTAATTTTCAACGCAACCTTAGCACGGGAGAGGTTGAAGTAGAAGAGCGGATTATCTACCATAAAACCGAGTACAGAGAACGGCGGAATCATTACGCCTTTTATGCCAGTAGTGATCCAATGACTGGTTTTGACACCGATCGGGAAGCCTTTCTTGGTCTATATAACGGACTACACAAACCAGAGGTAGTCACAGCAGGTGCCTCTAAAAATTCTATAGCCCATGGCTGGTCGCCCATAGCCTCTCATCACATAGATATAGAGCTCTTTCCCGGGGAATCGCGAGATATCATGTTTGTGTTGGGTTATGTAGAGAATCCTCAAGATGAGAAGTGGGCTGGACCTGGAATCATCAACAAGGATATTGCCAAAGCCATGCACCATCAGTTTAAGCATTCACGACAGGTCAATGCTGCCCTGGAGGAGTTGAAACAGCACTGGTCCGGTCTACTCAATACATATCAAGTGAGGGGTCTAGACCCGAAACTGGAACGCATGGTGAACATCTGGAATCCCTACCAATGTATGATCACCTTCAATCTATCCCGCAGCGCATCCTATTTTGAAAGTGGGATTGGCAGGGGAATGGGTTTTCGAGATTCCAATCAGGACCTCATCGGTTTTGTCCATCAAATCCCTGAAAGAGCCCGGCAGAGAATCCTGGATCTGGCCGCCACACAATTGAAGGATGGTGGTGCTTATCACCAATATCAACCCCTTACCAAGCGGGGTAATGATGAGGTGGGGTCAGGTTTTAACGATGATCCGTTGTGGCTGATCCTTTCCGTGAGTGAATATTTAAAGGAAACTGGCGATTTATCAATTCTGGATGAAGTGGTGGATTTCGAAAATGATCCTTCCCTGGCTGCCCCCATGACGGAACATCTTAAAAGATCTTTCGACCATGTCATCCATAATTTGGGTCCCCATGGCTTACCGCTTATCGGCAGGGCCGATTGGAATGACTGCCTCAACCTGAATTGTTTTTCAGAGACCCCAGGCGAATCCTTTCAAACCACAGAGAACAAAGAAGGGGGGAAGGCTGAATCAGTTTTTATTGCTGGGATGTTTGTGGCCTATGGTAATGAATATGCCAAAATCTGCCTGGAGATCGGTGATACTGCAGAGGCTCAGCGGGTACAACAAGAAGTGTCTAAAATGGAACAGGTTGTAGCACAGCATGGCTGGGATGGTAAATGGTTTCTAAGAGCCTATGATCACTTTGGTGAAAAAATAGGCAGTCATGAAAATGATGAAGGCCAGATATTCATAGAACCACAGGGCATGTGTGTCATGGCTGGAATAGGTGTTGATGATGGTAGAGCCTTACAAACGCTGGATTCTGTCAGGGAGCTTCTTGATTGTGAGCATGGCATCATGCTGAACCAACCGGCTTTCACGAGCTATAAACTCAATCTTGGCGAAATATCCACATATCCCCCAGGGTATAAGGAAAACGCAGGAATATTCTGTCACAATAATCCCTGGATAACCATTGCCGAAACCAAAATTGGCAGGGGTTCCCGCGCCTTTGAGACCTATTCAAAAATTGCACCGGCCTATCTGGAAGATGTATCTGAAGTGCATCGTGCTGAGCCGTATGTCTACTCGCAAATGATTGCCGGGATGGATTCTGCCAAACCGGGTGAGGCCAAGAATTCCTGGCTTACTGGAACGGCCTCATGGAATTACTATGCAATCAGTCGCTTTATTCTGGGGGTACAACCAGATTATGATGGATTAATTATAGATCCCTGCATTCCTGGAGAATGGGAAAGCTATTCCGTGGAACGAAAGTTTCGCGGCGCTAGGTATCGAATAGCAATAAATAACCCTGAGCATCTGGAAAAAGGGGAGGTAGTCCTGACTATAGATGGCCAAGCGCTTGAGGGGAACAAAATCCCCGTCATGGCTGCCAATAATACCTACCAAATTATAGCCACAATTACAAAATAGGGGTGAATCCAAATGAAAAAGCATTTAGTCTTAAGCTTGGTTGTCAGCTTGATTCTGGGAATAATTCTATCGTGTAATCCAACCCTTCAGACCGTATCACCGCCTGAGATTACCATTCATTTGAATCAATTGGGGTATTTACCTGATGGATATAAATCTGCAGTAGTTATTGGATCATCAGACACCTTTAGCATTATAGATGTTCAAACTCAGACCGTAGTTCACAAGGGAAACCTTGGTGAGCCCCAATACTGGGAAGCTTCAGGAGAAACAGTACGTCTGGCTGATTTTTCAAATTTAACACAACCAGGATCGTACAGGCTACAAGTTGGTGTCACCAGTTCTCACGAATTTGATATCGACAGAAATGTTTATGCCGCTGTGTCCAGGGCAAGTGTAAAGGCATTCTATTTCCACAGAGCTGGTATTGCCCTAGATGAAAAATACGCAGGTGTTTGTGCTAGAGCTGCAGGACATCCTGATACTGCAGTTGTAATTCATGCTTCCGCTGCATCTGCCTCGCGGCCAGAGGGGTCAATGATTTCCTCACCTAAGGGTTGGTATGATGCTGGTGATTATGGCAAGTATATCGTCAACTCAGCAATGACGGTTTCCACCATGATGAGCGTGTTTGAACATTATCCTGAAAAGGCCGGAATGTTACAAACCAACATCCCTGAAAGTGGTGATGAGACACCAGATATTCTGGATGAAATACGTTGGAATCTTGACTGGATGCTCACCATGCAGGATCCCGAGGATGGTGGTGTATACCATAAGCTCACAACTAAAAGTTTTCCTGGTATGATTATGCCAGAAATGGATACTGAATCACGCTGGGTGGTTATGAAGACCACAGCAGCAGCTTTAGATTTTGCAGCATCCATGGCTCAAGCCAGTCGTATTTATAAACCCTATGACATGGATTTTTCAGAGAAGTGTCTAACTGCATCGATCAAAGCCTGGGAGTGGGCCAAGGAGAATATTGATGTTTACTACAATCAACCCGAAGATATCCATACCGGAGCCTATGATCAGTCAGGCAAACCTTTTAATGATGAGAAATTTTGGGCAGCCACTGAGTTGAGCATTACCACAGGTGAGCAATACGATGCAGCAATACCAAAGCCCCTGTTGGTTCCAGAATGGAGAGATGGGGCAGTCCTGGCAGCCATGGATCTATTAAATCATCAGCCTGATGAAGCAGTCAAGCAGGCCTTCTTCGTGCTGGCAGACTCGCTTTTAAAAGAACAGATGAATAGCGCCTATGATGTGTCCAATGATGCATTCAGATGGGGGAGTACTAGCGATTTTCTTAATCAGGCCATGGTTTTGATCTATGCCTATAGGATCAGTGGTGAAAAAGCCTATAAGGATGCAGCTCAATCAACCTTTGACTGGGTCCTGGGCAAGAATCCCAATGGATATTCATTTGTCACCGGTTTTGGTGAAAAAACTCCCATGCATATCCATCACCGTCCCTCAGAGGCAGATGATGTGGTTGAGCCACAACCCGGTTGGGTTTCAGGAGGACCTAATCCAGAAAATAAAGAGGATTGTGGTGCAGACGCCTATTTATCACCCTATCCCGCCAAAGCCTTTATCGATGAACTTTGTAGTTATGCTACCAATGAGATTGCCATCAATTGGAATGCAGTGTTTGTTTATGTTTCACTCGCTCTGGATGCTGAGGGGTAAACTTTATTGAAGTTATACAACCTGCTGAGTATCAGGAAGATAACTGAATCAGATAAACTTCTTTAACTGAATTAAATTATAGCCGCATTAAGAGGTCCCGGGTAAATCCGGGACTTCACTTTATTCCATAATCTCAAGCTTTGTCCAAGATGTAACATTGGCCATAAATATGTGTAATCCATATACAATTGATATGTATTCTATATCTTTATGAGTAATATTCTTTCAATTATCACACCCTTTTATATTCTGATGTTCATGTAAGCACATAATAGACAGTAAGTTAAGGCTATCCCCAATATCCTTGGCACAGGGCTTGTGATAGTAGCGGGCATGACATTCACTCGAACCTTGCACTCGAATCAAGTACGTATTCATCGAAATATGTATTTATGTGGAGCTGCACTTTGCCTATGGGGGATACTATGGATCGCATAATTGAGAAATCCAGATGGAAAAAATATAAACCTTATGCTTTCGCGGCAGCTGCAGCAATATTTGTTGTTTCAGTACTGGTGATGGGTGCCAGGGGTGGCGATACATTAAAAATTGATAATCGACGGATTGGGATCAGCACCGTTGAGAGCGGTGATTTTCAGGAATTTATCCCTCTCAGTGGTACCGTCGTTCCCATAAAAACCTATTACCTCGATGCCATTGAAGGCGGTCGAGTGGAAACCAGATACATGGACGCAGGCACTTTCGTGGAGCAGGGTGATAAAATTATCAGCCTGGCAAATACCAACCTGCTCCTGGATATCATGTACCGTGAGGCCGAATTGTTCCAACAGAGCAATAATCTTCGAAATACCAAACTTGCCATGCAGCAAAACCGTCTGAGCATCCAATCTCAGCTCCTGGATCTTAATTATCAGATACTTCAATCTAAACGTGTTTTCGAACGCAATGCCAGGCTTGCAGAAAAGGAGATGATTTCAGGGGAAGCGTACGAGTCCAGTAGAGATGACTATCAGTACCTCTTAAAAAAGCGTGTCCTGACACTCCAATCATTCGAGCAGGATTCCATTTATCGCGAGGTTCAGGTGCAGCAGTTGGAGAGTGGCCTGGCTCGCATGCAGGACAACATGGAAATTGTTAAGCAAAATTTAGATAATCTTGTCATCACAGCTCCCGTTTCAGGTCAATTGACCTCTTTGAACGCTGAAATTGGAGAAGCCAAAGTCAGAGGGGAGCGACTGGGGCAGATTGATATCCTTGATGGATTTAAGATCAGTGCACCGGTGGATGAACATTTCATCACTCGAGTTCAACTCAGTCAACCTGCCCACTTTAGTATTGGCTCCAGGGAGTACACTGTTCATTTAAACAAAATTTACCCAGAAGTTGTCAATGGCCAGTTTCGCATAGAATTGGCTTTTGAGGGTCTGGAACCAGAGGACATCAGACGTGGGCAAACCTTGCACATGCGTCTGGAGCTGGGCAACTCCGAACAAGCCATTCTACTAAGACGAGGGGGCTTTTACCAGGAAACGGGTGGGCAATGGGTCTATGTTCTTGATGAGGGTGGGCAGAGTGCCAGTAAAAGACAAGTCAAGCTGGGAAGACAAAACCAGGATTTTTATGAAGTTCTGGAAGGTCTGGAACCAGGGGATAAGGTCATCACAAGCAGTTACCGTCAATTCGGAGACTACGAACAATTATTTTTTAAAAACGAAGCATAATAGCGACAACCAAGGAGATCAAAATGATAAGGACAGAAAAATTAAACAAGATTTTTCGATCTGAAGAAATCGAAACCACTGCTTTGAATGAGATAGATTTAGAAATAAAGGAAGGTGAATTTGTATCAATTATGGGTCCTTCCGGTTGTGGAAAATCAACACTTATGAATGTGCTGGGACTTCTGGATAATCCCACATCTGGAAGATATCACTTCCTCGGGGAAGAGGTGAGCGGCTACAACGAACACCAACGTGCTGATTTTCGGAAAGCAAATATTGGCTTTGTCTTCCAGAGCTTCAATCTGATTGACGAGCTACGCGTTTATGAAAATGTGGAATTGCCCCTGCTATATCTGGGGATTCCCACAGCCGAACGCAAAGAACGTGTGAATACAATGTTGGAAAGAATGGGAGTGGGGCACAGAGGTGGCCATTTCCCCCAGCAATTATCAGGAGGCCAACAACAACGCGTTGCCGTATCTCGGGCACTGGTGACCAACCCCAAAATTGTACTGGCTGATGAACCCACTGGAAACCTTGACTCTCAACATGGTGACGAAGTAATGAACCTGTTGAAGGATTTGAATCAACAGGGAACCACCATTGTGATGGTAACTCACTCCCCAGCATATGCGGCTTATGGAAATAGAACGGTGAACCTGTTTGATGGTAAAATTGCAGATGAAACGCTGAATGGTAATTTTCATGTCTGATGCAACTCTTTATAAATCCAAACCATCCAGACAGGAGGATTCATTATGTGGTTAAGTTATATAAAAGTTGCTTTTAGATCTTTGATCAAGCAGCGTCTCTATGCCTTTATAAATATTGCCGGATTGGCAATTGGTGTCACCACCTGTATTCTGATCCTCATGTATGTTCGTTATGAACGGAGTTATGACCAATTTCATCCATATGCCCAACAAATCCAAAGATTAAACCTGGCTGGAAAATTAGGAGATAACTCCTTTCGTATGACCAACTCTACGGCCCCTGCCGGACAGGCCATGTTGGAAGAATTTCCTGAAGTGATCAACTATGTACGCATTAGAAACACGGGCTTCCCGGTCTTGCGATATGAGGATAAGGTGTTCTCTGAGGAAGGCTGGTGGCAGGCAGATTCCACAATTTTTGAAGTCTTTAACATTCCCATGGTGTTGGGTGATCCCAAAACTGCCTTGACCCAACCCTTCAACGTGGTGATCACAGAAAAAATGGCCCGGAAATATTTTGGCGATGAAGATCCCTTGGGGAAGGTTCTTAATTCTGACAATCGCACAGATTTTACCGTTTCAGGTGTAGTAAAAGAGATGCCTCCAAACTCCCATTGGCATTTTGATTTTCTTGGTGCCATGGCGACTTACGGGGATTCCCGTAGTACCATGTGGCTAAACAATAATTTTCAAACCTACCTCTTACTTCAGGAAGGAGCAGATCCAGCAGAGCTAGAGGCCAAGTTTCCCGATTTAATTCAAAAAAATGTGGGACCAGAGTTGGAAAGATTTATGGGTATAACCATGGATCAGTTGATAGAGCGGGGGGATGCTTATGAACTCTTCTTGACACCCCTGCTGGATATCCATTTGAATTCTGAATTACAGGGAGAAATCGAACCGAACGGTGATGGCCGAACGGTCAAAATCTTTGCTTTTATTGCCATATTTATTCTGCTGCTGGCATGTATCAACTATATGAATCTTTCTACAGCAAGATCCATGAGTCGTGCCCGGGAGATCGGTATTCGGAAAACGTTGGGGTCAAAACGAGGACAGATAATTGTGCAATTCCTGGCAGAATCCATTTTTGTTACCTTGATTGCCTTCAGTCTAGCACTTCTGCTGGTCAAAGTCAGCCTACCCTGGTTTTCGGGGATTATCGATACCCCTCTCGCACTCCATCTCTCAGACATCCCCTGGGTGTATTTGTGGGTTATTCCAGTAGGATTAATCGACGGTAGTTATCCAGCATTTTTGCTCTCTTCCTTTAATCCGCTCCGGGTTCTTAAGGGGAACCCTTCGGCCGGCAAGGGGGGCAATTGGCTGAGAAACGGACTGGTGATTTTCCAGTTTTCAGTATCCATCACCCTATTGATTGGAACCATGATCATCAAGGATCAATTAAATTACATGCAGACCAAAGATCTGGGGCTTAATCCTGACAATCTATTGGTTATCAATAAAACCGATGATATCGGTCGGACCATTCAAGGATTTAAAGCGGCGCTACGGGATGACTCGGGAATCAAGCTGGTGAGCAATAGTACATCCGTGCCGGGGAATCCTGATGGTATGAATGCCAATGCCACCGGAATGATGGTGAATGATGAAGAAGTGGTTCGTCTTTTAGGCTCATTCTTTGTGGATTATGATTTCGCCGGTGTTTATGAACTGGAGATGGCTGAGGGTCGATTTTTTTCCCGTAATTGGGGTACTGACACCCTGGCGGTGGTTATTAATGAAGCCGCAGTGAAGGCTTATGGAATCAAAGATCCGGTTGGCAAGGAACTATTAACCTTCCAGCGGGGACCTGATAGGGTACCTGTCAAGATCATTGGTGTTGTAAAGGATTACCACTATGATGCACCCCAGATAGAAATCCGGCCCCTGGCGATGTATCTATTATCCGATCAGTTTAGTCGAACCCGGCCGAATTGGGGTAAATTTGTGTCAGTAAAGATCGATCCCACACAAATCAATGGCAGCTTGGACCATATCGAACAGTCCTGGAAACAGTTCGCCGGCGAGCAGGCTCTTGAGTATGATCATTTTGACGAATCACTGGCAGAGTTGTTTCGTTCTGAGCGACAGGCGGCCAACATTATCATGTTGTTCGCAGCGCTGGCTATTTTCATCGCCTGTCTGGGTCTCCTGGGACTCGCCGCTTATACAGCTGAAAGGCGTACCAAAGAGATAGGTATCCGCAAAGTTCTGGGTGCTTCCATTACCAATATCCTGGTGATGCTATCCAGAGATACTTTAAAAATGGTGCTTGTTTCAATCCTCATTGCCGTACCAATTTCATATTATGCAATGCAGGAGTGGTTGGCAAACTTTGCCTATCGAATTGATATTGATGTATTTATTTTTATGGGAGCCTCGGTATTAGCAATAATGATTGCCATTATTACTGTCGCACTGCAATCCTTCCAGGCAGCTGTGGCAAATCCTATTAAATCTCTTCGCTACGAATAGCACTTGATCAAAAGAACCCTGCAAAAGCCTCTCATCATGTAAATGGTGGGGGGCATTAAAATAACTCAAAACTGTTTTGAGGCACTGAGGCTGATGCGGTAGAGTAATTCGCCACCTTCCTGCTCAAAACGCGTCCGCAGTCTCAGGCGCTGGAGCCCGGGAACTTTTGCTGAAAAAGAAACCTCAGGCAAATGACGGGTTTTGAAGCTGGAATCACCCAGAATTTTGTACAGGAAAATCTCGTCATACAGATCCACATCCAGCCAGGGGAGTATATCTCTGCCAACAGAGGCGTAAACCCGACCACCCTCACTTAGATAAGAAAACATGGCCATGACGCCGGCATTCAACGAGAGGGATTTTGATGTGAATTTTCGGTGACTGAATGAGACGCCGTATATCTGGATGTGCCGGTTTGTCCCATCTCCACGGAAACTCGCCTGGCCTGATATACTCATTCCTGAGCCTAACATGTAACTCAAATTAGTATTGAAGGTGTGTCGAGCGGCTTTCTCATACTCCGTTTCAGCGGTATCAAGCAAATCAACAACGTTCTCCCGGTAGCTGTAGCGTGATGTGCTGATAAGGGAGCGCCAGGGTCTCCAATTCACCGAAGCACGAAAACGTGTCAGGGAGACAGTGCTCTGAAATTGAGATTGATCCTGCAAGTCGAGGTCGAATTCACTGTAGCCCCTTAGTCTAAGTCTTGGACTCAATTTTGCTGTGGACCCCAGCAACAAATAATTTCTGGAAAATGCCCCTGATTCAGTTTCTCCAATGACGCCAAACTGCAGCTTTCCCCATTTAAATCTTTCTTCATTAATAAGACCAAATTTATTTCGTTTAGCCTGCCCCTGAATGTCATTGATATTGGACATCAACCCACCAGCAACAGCAAGAACCCTTCGATCTGATTGCCAGGTCAACCCAATACCATCGATGGTTCCTAACATGGAGAACTGGGGATGATACATTCTGCCCAGCAAATAGCTGAATCGACTGGTAGGATTATCGTAGCTCAACATGATGGAATAAATATTGGTCTGAGAACTGGTATCTCTTGAGGATCGGTTACTACGAATATACGTGCTGGCATCAAGATGTCTGATCCCTATATCCAGAATTTTGAATTGACCAGAGATTGAGCCCGAGGATTCCCTGACCCCACTGGTATCACCTCCTCGATCTGATGCACGTGCAGAGAGATATCCGCTAAAAGTGGGCGCAAATCTATGAGCATCCAGACTCATATTGCTCCGTGTTCGTGGAGTGTATGAGCTGCTGTCCAGGAAGACTTTAAGGACTGGCTTTGATTCAGAAGGGCTTTTGATGATAGCTGCAGATACCGTTTGACTGGATTCAGGCAACTTCACTTCCACCTGAACATTGTCTCCTACATCCCAGTTCATGGTTGCAGGCTCTGTTGCCTCTATGGCAGAAGATGATCCACTGGTCTGTGAAACAATAGCGATACCAACTACCTTTTCATCGCTGAAGACCTGAACCGTGTCTCCAACCTGAACTCCAGACTTTTTCCCAAGGTCAATATATGCTTGATCTCGACTAAGATAAGTAATAGTGCCGATAACCAGCTCTTGTCCAATGCCAGAAGCAGCCAGCAACAACATCGCAGATAACCAGGATACAATATTTGTTTTGAGTCGTCTCATCAATCCCCACATATTATTCATTACCCCTGGGATGACAGAAGTAACAGTCTTCTGATTCCACTCCGCTGCTGGGGTATGTTAAACCGTTACGTCGCTCACAACTATTCCCTTCACAATGCTCTGAATTCATCCGTGAAACAGAATGGCATCCTGAACCGAGACAGGTAAACGTCTGATAGTCTCCAGCTGTAGTGTGGCAGGTTGAGCAACCATCCCATACACTGCGATGACGACCACTGTGAATTGGAAAAAAGGCATCATGATTGATAGCAAGAATCTGATTCCATCGGGTAGGTGCGTGGCAGGTTGAACAGTCGCTGCGATTTGTCAGACCATCGTGGGAGGCAAGTTCAGGTAGAAAATCAGCATCGTGACAATCCTGGCACTCTATTGGAGGGATCCGTCCTGGCGTGGTGTGGCATAAATAGCAGTCCAGGGAATGATGACTGGCCTGTAGGGGGAATAGAGTTTCATCATGCCGGCGAAAGGTTTGACCAACATCCCAACTCTCAGGCGAATGACAGGTTTCACAATCATTGCCCCAGTAATGCTGGTGGATATCCTGATGGCAATTCACACAATCCACTCCTGGGGTTGAGAAGCTATGGAATTCATCGATTGTATTACCAGAATGGCATTGGGTGCAAGCCAGATCAGCGTGCTTGTAAAGGAGTCTGAAATCTGTTGCCAGATTGTGGTCAAAAGTTGGCGACTTGGACAGGGGGAACCAGGTACCCGACTGGTGACAATCCAGGCAAGCGCGGTCTTCCGTCATCTGAGATAGAGCTAATAAGGGCAGCAGCAATATCAATACTATAAAACTAGAATTTCTCATTCGCTTTTTTCTCAGTTGGTTGGGGCAATGTCCTCATCTTGAAAAAATTCAAGAGATCGCCTCCACAATCATCCTCATCACCAGTGGGATGGCAGGTGAGGCATTCTGCAGGGGTAACACCTGATGCAGGATAAGTATTGCCGTTACAACTCTCACAATTTGCACCTTCACAGTGCTCATTATTCATTTCAGCCACATTATGACAACCACTCCCAAAACAGGTAAAAACTTCAAAATCATTGGCATCAACATGGCATTGAGAACAATCATTCCACTCGTTACGGTGTTGGCCACTATAGATGGGGAACTGTCCATCATGATTAAAAGTGGATGGCTCCCAGGCAGTCATTGAGTGACAGGTCTCGCATTCCAGGGGGTAGGAGGCAGTGGCATGATTTGGATCTGTCGCGGCATTATAATCAGGTAGGTGGCAGCTGGCATCAGCGCAGGTTCTGACCTCAGGGATAATTTGCCAGGGTGAATGACAGCTCTGACATTCAACATTTGTATGGGCACCTTCAAGAGGGTATCCAGTATTGAGCTCATTGTGTTGGAATGCTGAAGGGTTCCAGGCCGTTGTAGTGTGACAATCCACACAATTCAGAGAAAAATTCATGGTTTCATGGGGTGGATTGCTACTCTCGGTGAAATTATCCTGGTGACATGAGGAAGAGGCACAGGTTCTAATCTCACTGGGGGGATCCCAGGTCTCATGACAACTAATACAGCTTATCTGCGAGTGTGCGCCATCCGTGAGAAATCCAGTGGTTTCAACATCATGGGCAAAACTGCTGGGAGACCATTGATCAACCGAATGACAGCTTGAACAATCAGTTGGAAAAGACAATTCACTATGAGGTGGATCAACGGTTCCTGTGTATTGAACCAGATGGCAGGTCACACAGCCGATTGATGTGGTAGTATGGGAAAAGATTGAAGGTTGCCATCCATCCTGCGAATGGCAGGTCTCACAAAGATTTTGAGGAAACCCATTCTCTTCATGATCAGGCTCGCTGGTGCTCTCGAAATTGCTCTGGTGACAGGAGGAGCAATCGGAAGAGAGTCCCGTCCACTGTGCTGTCGCATGACAGGCAAAACAATTCTCTGGAAGGAGGGTAAGATGAGCTCCCTGTATGGCAAAACCCGTGAGATCAGCATCATGGTCGAATGATGAAGGCTTCCAACTCACCTGACTATGGCATATCAAACAATCCTGACTGAATCCATAGTGGGTATGATCTGGACTGGCACTATTGGTTGTTGATGTATAATCCGGGAGGTGGCAACCCTGGCATTCCGTGGGTAAATCATAACCGTCTGCATGGCATGTTGAACATTCAATTTCTGTATGTGCGCCTACCAATGGAAAGGCGGTCTGGGTGTGATCAATTTCTTCTGAATTCCAATTTACTGTCGTATGACATACGTCGCATGTCGTTGGTATACCGCTAGTTACATGATTAGGCTCAAGCGTTTCATCGTAATTTGATTGATGACAATCCACACATTGGGAGGGTTGTTCTGAGTACGGAATAACCGTGTGACAGACCTCGCAGCTTGGTTCAACGTGGGCACCTGTGAGGGGGTACTCTGAATCTGTATCATGATTCCAGAGACTAGGCACCCAATCGATTTCTGTATGGCAGTCTTCGCATTTATCATCGAACTCAGCATCTGCATGAGGTGGGATGGTGGAAGATTCCCAATTGCTCAAATGGCATGATCTGCAGCTTGTTTCTGCATCATAGAAATTCTGCTGCGGATGACAGCCCAGACATGGCGTATCAGTATGAGCGCCTGCTAATGTGAAACCCGTTCTATCATGAGTAAAATTCGAATTCCAGGTGAAACTATCATGACAGGAATTGCAATTTGTGGGGAAACCAGATGCCAGATGGGGAGGATCAGATGCATTGTCATAGTCAGCCCTGTGGCACCCCACGCAGGTTTTGGGTGTGTTCGCTACACTTCCCGTGTGGCAACTCTCACAAGTCGAGGTATTATGCATACCAATCAGAGAAAACCCAGTATTGTTGTGATTAAAACTGGACTGGGACCATTGTGTGCTTTGAGTTTCATGACATGATTCACAATCATTTCCCAGATTCAGAGTTTGATGTGATGGATTAGTACTGCCATTATAGTCAACAGTATGACAACCTGCACAATCCAGGGGCAGGGACGATCCTGTGCCAGGATTACTGAGATGGCAACTCTCACAGCTTAAACTGTGATGGGGTCCCCGGAGGGGGAAATTGGTCAAGTCATGATTTTGCTGTTGAGTCGACAGGGTCCAGGTATCCGGACTATGACAGCGTTCACAATCCTCTCCCCATTGATCATTGTGGATATCTTCGTGGCAAGCGTTGCAATCAGAGGAAACCTGACCAAAATTATGCTTCTCAGCCGGAGTCGAACCCGTATGGCAGCTTCCACAATCAATTTCTGAGTGGGTCCCCTGTAATTCATATCCTGTGATGATATGATCAAAATTTTTACCGATATCGGAAGTCCAGTCACCACCGGCATGGCAAACATCGCAGGTTAAATCTGTTTCGATACCCTCAGTGTCCTGGGCAATGGCAAGACTACTGATCAGGCAGAGGAGGGGGATTAATAGCAGTCTCATCGCTTGAAATCCCCAAAGCTGTGACAATCCTGACACTTGTGAGGAATGGGTTTAAAACGAATGGTAGTCAGGTCTGAATCGAATTTATGGCATTGACCACAAGCCAGATTCTCATGCTGACCATCAAGGGGGAACTTGGTCAATTTGAAATGATCAAATTCTGGGATTGGCCATTTTTGAGTGGAATGACAGTCCTGGCAGGCTTTACCGTCGAATTGTTTGCCATGCACATCATTATGGCAATCGTGACAAGTGGAGCTGGTATTTTCATATTGGGTTATTTCCACTTTGCTTTTGTGGCAGGCTGAACAATCCAAATCCTTGTGCTTCCCGGTCAGGGGGAAAGTGGTAGTGCCATGGTCGAATGATAAATCGACCCAATCAGAGGTCTTATGGCAGCTCTCGCACCAGTTTCCATTTTGTTGATAGCGTGAGAATTGCTCTCCATGAATGGTTGTATGACAGGATTGACAGGCCAGGGGATCCCAACGGTATACGGATTCATTATTCTGCTTATGGCAAAATATGCACGGTTGAGCGAGATGGGCTCCGTCGATGGCAAATCGAGTATTCCTGTGTTCTATCACACCGAATAATGGAGGGAAGAAGCCTCGAACGCTATGGCATTGATCACAAGAATTGTCACGGTTTGGTTTCTGAAAGATTCCTTTATGGTGATCTGGATGACAATCAGAACATTGATCAAAACTTGCCTCCAGCTTAAATTGATCTTTTTTGGTGTGGCACAATTCGCATTCGATGGTGGCATGCTTGCCAACCAGTGGGTAGCGGGTCACCTGGTGATCAAATGCGCCAGCCACATCTTCCTGTTTAAAGGTGTTTTCAGTGTGACATTTGAGGCAATTAGAGCCAAACGATCCCTTGTGCTCATCGCGATGGCAATTGGTACACAGGTTAAATTTCAGACCTGTAAATTGATGAGCCTGAAAATCATCAACTGCAGGCTGTGTTGCAGTGTGGCATTTTTCACAGTCAATTTGCTTATGAGCACCGCGGAGAGGAAAATTAGTCTCAAAATCGTGATCATAGTCATTTTTAGCATCAGCCCAGGTATTTTCATTGTGGCAATTGTCACAGGTCCGGTCTACGAATTCACCGGCATGGACATCCACATGGCAATTGGCGCATTCAGTTCTCAACCCCAGGAAGGTGGAGGAGAGAACATCCCTGGTTGGTTGGGATTTGGCATAATTCAGAATATCCTCTGCTTTTATGAAATCACGTCTATGGCATTCATTGCAATTCAGGTTGAGGTGTTTACCCTCAAGCTCATAACCCGTTTTTAAATGATCGAAATCCTTTTGAGAAGGCTCCCAATGGATCATTTCAAAGTTCCTATCCATATGATCAGTATGACAGGCAAGACAATCCTTTTCCTTGAGATTTCCATGAAACCCAAGCTCATCCACAATCCTGGTTTGGATCGGTGTGTGACATTCCAGACATTTTGGACTTAAATCTTTGCTGCCCCAGGTATGGCAGGTGAGACAGTTGGTGAGTCCCGAAAGATGGGCATGCGGTTCGGCCAATGGTCCCGGGCTCAATTGAGCCTCCAGTGTCAGAGGATTGATGATGAGAAGCAATATTCCGAGAACGAAAAGTTTTGATTTCACGATAATGTTGAAGTCCCGAATTGAACACCGATTGAATTCATCAATTTGAAGGGCGGGATTCCTCCTGCAAATATGAAGATGTAATCATTTTTGACCTGTTTCTTTTGGTCATGATGATTGATTATTACGTGCTCCTCATGGATTGAATCCACAGTGGATTCATACATAATACTAATCCATCCGTTTTTGACGGCTTTGGCAACCTGTTCATCGTTCCTGGTCTTTATCCGGGCAAAACTACTCTTCCGATACGAGAGGGTCACAGTATTGCCGATTTGCTGTCCCAGTCCCACGGCAGCCTCAACGGCAGAGTCACCACCACCTACGACCAGAATATGTTTATTCTGATAGGTCTCAGCATCCATCAATTTATAGGCAACCTTGCTCAGATCTTCTCCAGGAACTTCAAGCTTCCTGGCTGTGCCTCGTCGACCGAGAGCGAGAACCACATATTCGCTGGTGAGCTCACCAGCACTGGTTCTAATTTTATAGCCCCCGCCATCTTTTTCAATGGACTCCAATTGATGGCCACTACGGAAATCAGGAGAATGAGTTTCAAATATTTTGTCCCAAATCTCGAGTAACTCCTCTTTTGAGTATTCAGAATTGCTCATCTCACCATAACCAGGCATCTCTATGGGCTGTACCATGACCAGTTTCCTTCTGGGGTATTGAAGGATGGTGCCACCTGGCTCACTTTGATCCAGAAGAACAACCGGTAGTCCCATTTCCATGAGAGAGATAGTACAGGAGAGTCCCGCAGGTCCTGCGCCGACCACAACAATGGGTTGAGAGGGGGCAGAGCCCTTCAACTTTGATTGTATGGATTTAGCAACTCTGGACCCCTGATTGACCGCATTTCTAATCAGGGCCAGGCCTCCGAGTTCGCCAATGAGATAAATGTTCTCCAGATTACTTTCAAGTTCTGAGGAGAGCAATGGAATGTCTTCTCTACTGGATACATCGCCCAGACCCACTTCAATTCCCCCAACGGGGCAACTCTCCATGCAGACTTCGTGGCCTACACATTTGCTGCCATTGATCAGCACGGCTTTACCGCCTACAAGACCAAGTACTTCCCCCTCTGGACAGACCTTTGTGCAAATGCCACAACCGATACACCTGGATAAATCAATAATGGGGTGCTGCATGAGGGCTTTATTTGTCCCAATTCGTGTTGCTTCATTCAGCTTATCAATGGTCTGCTTCTGTTTGCGCTTCCAGTTGACCAGATAGGGTATGGTGAACGCAAAAATGAGCAGGGCACCCAAAACCCACGACAATACAGATTCGTTGCTTAGAATATCCATGTGAATCCAAAACTTAAGGTGAGGATGATATGTAGGGTCAAAACGATAAAGATAGCATAGGCGAAAGGCTTGTGAATGACATGCCACCAGTGAAATACTTTGCTCACCGCATCCAGGGCTATGACACGCTGGCTCATGATGAGCTGTTTCTCAACCGTTGCCTTAAAAAAGATCAGATTCTGCTTACTAACGCCATATCGAATCTCAAAGTCCTTGAGAATTTGATTTAGTTGGTAGCGACGCTTGATATCAAAGGCAGCGAGATGATAGAGTGAAACCAGTGTACCAGCTCCGCTTAATTCGGGAGTTAAGCCTTTCAGTCGATTGATATCTTCAGGTAATATCCCAAATTCCATCTGGAGTGATCTCAATTTGGAGGCTTTCTCAGTATTAATTTGTTTCATGCTCATTTCGTGACCATCACGGCGACGAGGGATGTGACCATAAAGATATCTCCCAACAATGCCACTGGCCATGACTGCAATCATGGCCCAATACATGACACCAATAAGACCTTCAAACTTGAAAGCAGCGTGATATCCAGCCAGGAGAGGGGCCACAATTCCGAACCACATGTGATACTTAAGCCACTGGCTTAAACGACCGATACCCCTTAAGCGGTTCCAGCGCTTGCGTATGATATATAGCCAGAGTAGAAACATAAAAAATGCAGCGAGGAAGCCAACACCATGTCCATATAGACCCGAGGGCCCGTAGAGACCGTCCATCTCCTTTAACAGATAGCGTTCTTCAACAGAGGTATTTAAATAGGTGATGCTCTGAAAAGAATATAGCACCAGGAACCCTATGGTAAGCAGGGACAGAAGAATGATGACGTAATTGTGGGATTTTGCTCTGATCAATTTTATAAGCCACTTCCTACTTTGCTTAATACCCTATTGTAAGGCATTAATTTCTTAACGCACATAATAATAAAATAATAATCATATATACACTTGTTCTATATCAACTTCAGGAAAACGTTATAAATAAGGGTTGTCCAGTCCTTGGCTGAAAATAGTTTTCTCCTGCTGTCAGACCTTATGTAAATTTGCTTCCATTTTATGGAGATAATCTGAATAAACTGCTTCACATTGCTTTAATTGCTGTCTGTTCATCAGGGCTGTTCGTAGGTTCCATATCAGCCTCGGAGATCAGCTGGTTGCCACAGGGATCAATCTTTCCATCCCTCTACCTGGACCCAGCAGCTGGTCAGCAGAGTATCAGTATTTTGAGTTATGAGGTTGAAGGGGAGACCCGGCAACTCATGTATGTACCTATCTCTATGAGCATGCGTCAGCAATTTATCCGCTCAATACAATCCTCAGCACGTCAATGGGAGCTGGGAATGGAGTTCACCATCTTTTCACAATTCTCCATAGTTGATGTGGGTGAAGCATTTATGGGGGGACTTCAGAATGCAGATTACCGGGTATCCTCAGTTTTTCATTATCAATGTAATCCAACCACATTTTATAAGGCCAGTCTCTTTCACCAGTCATCCCATCTAGGGGACGATTATATCATCCGCAACTTCGTCGTGACAGCTACGCTCCGAACTCAAAATTATGAACAGCTGGACCTGACATTGTATAATAAATTCCAAAGCATAAATCTCTACGGTGTGACAGGATATAATGTTTCTCCCAACACGGTGCGAAAACGCCTTCTGATTCAGGTGGGTGGAGATTGGAATTATCCACTCTCCGCTAACCCGGGGCTTGCTCTGGTAGCAGGGATGGATATGAAGCTTTATGAGCATCATGATTTTGTCCCTAATATACGAATTGGAACAGGAATTGAATTTGCCCGGAGCACGCAAACACCTGTCAAAATTTTGCTTTCTTATTATCAGGGGCAGTTGCCCTATAGCACACTGGAATATCAAAAAGTAAGATTGCTTGGGCTAAGTCTTATGTTCGACCTCCCCAGGAATATGAAATAGTAATATCGATTTAAGGAATACCTGTATGTCTCTGAATCATAGCCTTCTACGATCATCCCCTTTACTCATATTGCTATTACTGAGTGCTTGTAGCCAGCATAGCGCTCGTCCTGACCCTGAAGAAATACTCATGCTCCAGAATGCTATGAAACACCTGTCCAGCGAATATTCAAATCCCCGTTTGGTGACAGGTGAATTAATTGTTAGAATTAAAGATATTTCCCTTCTATCAGGCGAGGCACTGAATGCATCTAATCAAGAACAGGGTTTAGCTGCAGATCAATCTCCAGCCCTCCATATATGGAGTTCAGATATTCGTGATTATCCTTCCCAAAAGGTACTACCTGGATCAAGTATCCAACCCCAGCCAACAGACATTTCAAATGAGCCGGAGTATGGGAATCAGATTCTGTATTGGAATCAATCCCAGTCACCAAATGAAAGTTTCATTATCATCAGAAAATTCAGGTATATCACCTTCGACTACAAACCGGATGTAGACAGGGATATCGAGTACTTTAATTGGAATCAAATTCCGCCAGAAATTATCCAGAAGTATACCAGAGCTGAACGGTTCCTGGAACAAGATGATGCTTTGATTGACACCGTATTCATATTGCTGGAAAATGTTGCAGATCCGGTCAGTCAGGCAGAAGCCATCTACAACTGGGTTCAAAGCAATATGACCTATGTCTATCCACCTGAGGCGAGAGGGGTTCGCAATGCTACTGAAACTTTAGCAGGGGATTGTGGACAATATTCGGCTCTATTTATGACCATGTGCAGGATCGCCGGTATTCCAGCCCGGCAAAAATCTGGCTTTAACTTTGTATCTGAAAATACTGGGGCCCATGTCTGGTCAGAAATCTATTTTCCCGTCAAAGGCTGGGTGCCTGTTGACCCCACGCGGAAGAATGGCTTCCTTTTTCAGGACAACAAGCGACTTATCACTTCAATCGGGTTAAATATTCCGCTTAAGCATTCTCCTACATGGGCGACTTTCGAAAATTCAGAAGTTGAGGATGGAACAACTGATTTCATGCAAATGTATACCCTGGTCAGTAGTGGAATAAAGGCTACTTACAGCAGCAAACGCAAGGTGATTCGCTCTGTAGAACTCCCTTGATAAAAAGCACTGAGGAGAGGCAAATTTATCGGTCTCACAATCATTCCTGTAGCCCTTCAGGATCGAATCTCAAATCTTAATGAAAAAATATTGACCTAACTTCAATATATCTTTTGACATAGCTATAGCCAAAAATTATACTATGCGGCTTTGCCACAGCATTTCAAGTAATAGCTTGATATAAAGTGTACAAGTAGCATGAAATGCTGGTTTAGAGAGGACCTATGCTTATAAGTATGACCGGCTATGGCCGGGCCGAACAAAAAATTGGTGATCTGAAGGTTGTTATTGAGCTGAGAGCTGTGAATAGTCGGTTCCTTGAATTCGTCATGCGTTTGCCACGTGGTTACGAAAAAGTGGAAGACGGTGCCAGAACCCATTTACAGTCATTATTGAGCCGTGGAAGGGTGACTTTAACCATGAATATGGGGACGGATCAAACTGCCATTGGCAAGCCGCGAATGAATGAGGAATTGCTCCTGCATTACCAACAAATTGCCAACAAAAGTGCTAAAATTTTGGGTCGTGAGCATGAGACGCTTTCCATGGCTGAATTACTTCGCTTCCCTGATGTCATCACATATGACACAGATGCAGAAGATCAGGTCAAAATTAATGATGCCGTTTTAAGTCTTGTCAAAAAGGCATCAGAACAAATGCAGGCCATGCGTTTACGCGAAGGCGAATTACTTGAGCAGGCCATCCTGGAGCAACTCGGCAATATTGTTGAGATTACCTCCAAAATTCAGGCTGAGGATCTCGGTCGACTGGACCTCATCGCAGAAAAAATGCGAAAAAAAATAGCTGACAGCAGTTTAGAGAGTGAATCCCAGATTGATGAAAAACGTCTTGAGCAGGAAATTGTACTCTGGAGTGACAAGCTGGATATTGCAGAAGAATTGACCCGCCTGGATGCCCACATTCAACATTTTCGTGAGTTGATGGTGGAGAATGGCGATGCAGGTAAGCGTTTAAATTTCTTACTGCAGGAGATGAATCGAGAAGCAAATACTGTTGGCAGCAAAGCTAACTCAACTCCCATTGGACACGCTGTTGTAGAATTGAAAAATGAGATCGAACGTATAAGAGAACAGGTGCAAAATATTCAATGACATCCCAAAAAGGAAGATTGATCATTGTCGCTGGACCTTCGGGTGCCGGCAAGGGGACGGTTGAAAATGCCATCATGGAAAAATTTCCAGAGATTGAATTTTCAGTCTCGGTTACAACCCGTCCACGAAGAGATTACGAGATAGAGGGTCAGCATTACTTTTTCATCAGCAAGGCCGAATTCCTGAAATGTATCGAACGTGATGAATTGGTTGAATGGCAGGAAGTCTATTCAAAAAATGGTCACTTCTATGGAACCTTGCGCTCATACGTAGATTCTGCTTTAGAGCAGGGAAGACAGTTGCTTATCGATATTGATATCAAAGGCGGGATAAATTTGAAGAAGGCATATCCCGAGCACAGTATATCAATTTTTATAGAACCACCCTCGGTTGAAGCCTTGGAACAAAGACTGATTAAACGCAATACGGATAGTCCTGAACAGATCAGGATTCGCCTTGAACGCATGCCCGAAGAAATGCTATTGGGAAAACAATTTGATCATACCATCGTTAACTCTGAATTGAATGAAGCAGTTAACGCATTTACCGAAATTTTAGAAAATGAAATATATCAACAACAAAGGAGTATATAAATGGGTTTACAGACAGTACCGTTCAGAAAAATCGAAGAGCATACCGAAGATATTTTTGAAGCAGTGACTGTGATCGCTAAACGAGCGAGACAGATCATTGGCGATCGTTATGTCATCGAAGAAGAACGTCGTCGTGAAGAAGAAAATCTTGAAGAGATTAGCGGTGAAGATGAAATGTCACAAGCCTACGAAGTGGATACTGAAATCGATAGAGAAGCCTATGATGCTGTTGTGAAACCCACAACGGTAGGCCTTACAGAATTTCTATCCGGTGAACTTAAGTGGGAAAAGCAGGCCATGTTTGGCGATGGTCCCGCTGAAGAAGAAACTGAAAAAGCCTAACTGACCAAGATTTCTATCAGGTGATGAATAAACATGACCAGATAAAAGCCTTCGTCAAAGACGAGTTAGAGATTTTTGGTGGACCGCTATATATGCCTGAGACCGATCAGGAAACCGATATGGAGAGAATTTCAGTGAGTCCTGATATCAAGACCATCAGTGAATTTAACAGCGCCATCCAAGGCTGCATGAACTGTCCCCTTGGGTCTACCCGGACCAACTTTGTGTTTGGTGCAGGCAATCCAAACGCTGATATCATGTTTGTGGGTGAGGCTCCTGGTGAAAAAGAGGATTTGGAGGGCTTGCCCTTTGTCGGACGATCGGGCAAATTGCTCACGGATATCCTTAAAGCCATCGATCTCACCAGAGAAGATGTCTATATCGCAAATATCCTCAAGTGTCGCCCACCTGATAATCGTGATCCCAATAAAGCAGAGATTGAGGAATGCGAGCCGTATCTACTCAAACAGATTGAGTTGATCAAACCGAAACTTCTGGTAGCCCTGGGCCGCATCTCAGCCACCACCTTGCTGCGGAGCAAGGATTCTCTCACATCAATGCGCGGACAGGTCTTTGATTATCATGGTACAGATTTGGTCGTTACCTACCATCCCGCTGCTCTATTGAGAAATCCCAACTGGAAACGACCTGCCTGGGAAGATTTCAAAAAAATACGTGAGATGTATCTAGAAAAGAGAGGGGCTCAGGCGTGAGTGAAACCAGTCAAAATCTGAGACTACCACCCCATAACGAAGAAGCTGAACAAAGCGTTATTGGGTCCATGATGCTGGATCGCATGGCGCTTTCATCAGCTATGGAATTTCTGGATTCGGGAAGCTTTTATCGTCCTGCTCACCAAAAAATCTTTAATGCCATTATTAATCTTGATGCCCGTGGGGAACCCGTCGATCAGATTTCAGTGGTTGATGAATTAAAAAGGAGTGGTGATCTTCAGGCTGCTGGTGGCGCATATTATATCACAGAGTTGACTGAAAAGATTCCATCCACAGCAAATGCCCGCTATTATGCCAAGCTGGTCATGGAGAGTTCCGCCCTGCGCGCGTTAATTCAACTTGCTGCAGAGCTATCCACCGAGGCCTATGAAACCCGCGAACGTGTTGATGATCTCCTTGAAAAGGCAGAGAGCAAAATCTTTGAGCTTTCAGAGAAGCGCTTTAAGACAGCTGATTTTGTGAGAATCCGTAGCGCTCTTGATGAGGCTTTTGCCCAGGCTGATAAATTTCATGAGAATCCAGGCGGGATTCGAGGTGTTGCTACTGGTTTTGATGCACTTGATGATATTACATCAGGTTTCCAGAAATCTGATTTGATTATCATAGCAGCACGACCGTCCATGGGGAAGACCGCTCTGGCACTTTCACTGGCACGTAACGCCTCAGTTAAATTTGGAACAAAGATCGGAATATTTTCGCTGGAAATGTCTAATTACCAGCTGGCCATGCGCTTGCTCTGTAGTGAGGCCAAGGTTGATGCGCACCTCGTGAGAACGGGGCGTCTGCCATCCAATCTCTGGCCCCGTTTGAGCACCGCCGCTGGAAACCTTGCTGAAGCAGAAATCTATCTTGATGATTCAGCTTCCCTCAACATAACTGAATTGAGAGCCAAAGCGCGTCGATTGAAAGCTGATAAGGGCATCGACATGATCATTGTTGACTATATGCAGCTCCTTCAGGGAACTGGAAGAGTTGAAAGTAGACAACAGGAAATTAGTCAGATCTCTCGTTCATTTAAAATGTTGGCCAAGGAACTGGACCTTCCTGTCGTTGCCTTATCTCAGCTCTCTCGAGCTGTGGAAACAAGGGGAGGCGATAAACGCCCCATTCTCTCAGATTTGCGTGAATCAGGCTCCATTGAGCAGGATGCTGATGTTGTAATGTTTATTTATCGCCCTGAAAAATACGGTGTTCTGGATGATAACGGGAATACCCAGGAAGGCCTTGCTGAACTCATTGTAGCCAAACAGCGAAATGGTCCGACTGGAACCGTCAGGCTCAGTTTTATTGATAAATTTGCCTCCTTTGAAAACCTGTCCGCCTATTCGCCGTCGCCACCTCCCAATGAAGGAGCTCCTGAACCCTTCTAATGGCTGCAGCAATACTAGATAGAATCCTGAATTCGGAAGGGACTAAATATCCCAATGACTTCCAGAACATCATCGATTTGATGGGGGGAAGCAGTTCAATTGGACCCACTGGGGAAGATTTTGTCTGGCGTGCCTATAATTTTGGTAAAAAAGCCCATCAGGGTCAGTTGAGGAAATCCGGTGAGCCCTATTTCACACATTGTGTGGAAGTAGCAACGATTCTTGCAGAGATGAAACTGGATCCTGTGACTATTTCAGCAGCATTGCTACACGATGTTATTGAAGATACTGGTTATACCCATAAAGATGTGGAACAAGAATTCTCAGAAGAGGTTGCACGGCTGGTTGATGGTGTCACAAAACTTTCAGATATGAAGTTTCGCAGTGAGGAAGACAAACAGGCTGTCAATTTTAGAAAGATGCTCCTCTCTGTCGCAGCTGATATCCGGGTTATCATTATCAAGTTTGCCGATAGACTTCACAACATGCGCACCCTCCAGCATCTCCCGGCTGTAAAACAAAGACGAATCGCTAGAGAAACCCGGGATGTCTATGCACCCCTTGCTCATCGTCTGGGGATGTATCGTATAAAATCTGAGATGGAAGACCTTATCTTCGACATCCTTGAGCCCAAGGCATCACAGGAGCTAAGTAAACTTATTCCCAAACGACAGGCATTTTTTGAAAAATATGTACAGAAGTTTCTGGAGCCTGTGAAAGAGAAAGTGGAAGAGGCCGGGTTTGAAGCTGTTTATAAGAGTAGATTTAAATCCCACTATTCCATTTTTCGCAAAATGCAGGATCAGAACCGACCATTTGAAGATGTTTTTGATATTTATGCAGTAAGAATCATCGTTGACCGGGTAGAATCTTGTTACAGTGTCTTGGGTCTCATTCACGCCTTTTATACACCTATCCAGGAACGTTTTAAAGATTTTATCGCTCAACCCAAATCCAATGGATATCAAAGCATACAAACCACTGTCGTCGGTCCCGATGGCTTCCCCGTTGAGGTTCAGGTCCGGACCAGGGAAATGGATGACACTGCTGAGGAGGGAGTTGCGGCACACTGGCAGTACAAAGAACAAGACGCCAACTCTGGCCAGGATGATATTGATAAACAGGTGACCTGGTTGAGGAACCTGGTGGATATTCTACAGACAGAGGATAAGACCACCTCTCATCAGTTTATGGATCTGCTCAAAATTGATCTCTATAAAGACGAAATATTTGTCTATACCCCAAAAGGCGAGGTGCGAATGTTACCACTGGGGGCTACGCCTCTTGATTTTGCCTTTGATGTGCACTCGCAAGTCGGCTTACATTGCATTGGGGCCAAGGTCAATGGAAGAATCAAACCACTGAACAGCGAGCTGGAGAGTGGCGATAAGGTCGAGATCATTACAAGTGATTCTCAGAAACCCAATTCTTCCTGGTTGAAATTTGTAAAAACCTCCAAGGCCAAATCAAATATCCGAAAATGGATCAAGGGTCAGGAGTTTGAGCAAAGTGTGCGATTGGGAAAAGAGATTCTTGATCGTGAATTGCGTAAAATCAAAAAGGCCAAAGAGTGGAAACATCTCAAAGACCCATATATCACTCTAAAATTTGAATCTGAAGAGAAGATGATAGCTTCCATTGGCTCTGGTCATCGTACCGTTTCTTCGATTCTCAATAATTTTTTTCCTGAAGAATATATCAAACCCAGGCCGGAAAAATCAGAGAGCTATTACGCCGAATCATTTCTAAATCGTGCCCGTAGATCCACAAAGGGTGTATCCATTCAGGGCATAGACAACATGATGATCAGCTTTGGGAAATGCTGTAACCCCATTCCTGGTGATCCGATTCTGGGCTTTATTACACGGGGTAGGGGAATCACAGTTCACCACAAAGATTGTGAGACCGTTGCTACCAATCTTCCCGAAGAAGAACGTATTATTGACGTGGATTGGGCAGCTGCCCGTTCACAGAAATTCCTCGTTCGTCTCAAAATTTTAGCACAAGAACGAAAAAATTTAGTTAGGGATGTCACGGAGACGATTTCTACCTATGATATTAACATTGATACTCTATCCATGAAGGTCGACGGTGACGTGGTTACCGGTTTGGTCATTATTGAGGTAGAAGGTGTCAAACAATTAGACCGACTAAAATCAAAGCTACTTGCCTCAGAAGGCGTGATAAGCGTAGAGCGTGAGTAGAGCCATGGATAAGAAAGGATAACCCATGTCAATCACATACACAAAAAAAGATGTAGCAAAAAAAACCGCTGAGAAACTCGGCCAAAAAATATTCCAGACAGAAGAAATTGTCGATGGCGTATTCACCGTCCTGAGGGAAATGATGAGTGGCGATGAAGCTTCAATCCGGATTGAAGTCCGTAACTTTGGTGTTTTTGAAGTCAAACCTACCAAAGCCAAACCACGTGCAAGAAATCCTCGTACCAACGAAGAAATCTATGTTCCTGCCCGGAGGAAAACTCATTTCAAACCTGGCAAATTGCTTAAAGAAGTCCTGAAACGGCCCGTAGAGTAAAGCTGTAGACATTCTGTCACATGCAAGGGCGAATATTAGCAGTCGATCCCGGCGGAAGACGTGTGGGCCTGGCCCTCACTGATCCACTGAGGATAATCGCAAGTCCGTATAAGACACTGCTGATTTCTAGTAATGACGATGCAGTGGAACAGATCAGCGACGTCATTCAAAAGGAGCAAGTGACAGAGGTGGTGGTTGGGGTACCTCTCAGACCTGGTGCAGAAAAAAGCGAACAGGCAAAACGAGTTGAAGCGTTTATTGAGGTTTTAAAAGCCAGGATAGACCAACCGGTTTATACTATTGATGAGAGTTACAGCTCTGTGGAAGCAGAAGAATCTCTACATCGCATGGGCAAAAAGGTTGGTGATGATAAAGGTGCAGTAGATAGAATAGCTGCAGCACTCATTTTGAAACAGTATCTTCAGGAAACTCAAGGATAATGGATTGGTTGAAATAGCATGACGAAGCGATTCACACCAGAAACACTGGCGATCATCTCAGGATTATTGCTTACCCTGAGTTTTCCACCCTTCGACATGTTCTTTATTGCCTGGGTTGCCTGGATACCGCTCTGGGCAGCCTTACAGCAGGGGGGGTGGCAAAGAGGTTTCAAATTAGGGTATATCACTGGATTTATTTTCACACTGACCAGCTTGAATTGGATAGCAAATAACTCAGGTACAAATTTCTGGGTTGCTTCAGCTTCCATGATGGGCAGCGTTGCCTATATGTCACTATGGTTTGGATTGTTTGGCCTCATCATTGCCCGAACGGGGAATAAAATGGGGACAAAGGGTCTCTGGTTGGCTCCCGCTTTCTGGGTCTCAATAGAATTCCTTTACAGCTATCATGGATATACCCTTGCATTTCCGTGGTTGTCATTGGCCATGACTCAGAATTTTGCCCTTCCACTCCAGCAATTGGCTGAATATGGTGGTATCTACGCCATTAGTTTTTGGGTTGTTGGGATCAATACCCTCCTGTTTCAACTGGAGTTTGGCAAACTCACTGTCCGAACTCAGCAATTAGTCTGGGGCATTTTGGGCTTCATTATCATTGGCTCTTTTATTTATGGAGCCGTACGCATGAAGGTCATCGGAGAGTTGAGTAATTCGACCATTAGAGTAGGAGTAATTCAGACCAATCTAGATCCACATCAAAAATGGGTTCGTTCGAAAAAGACCAAGCACGTTGAAGCAATTTTAGCGCAATCGAGAAAGGCGGTTAATGATAGTGCTCGCATTATCATCTGGCCTGAAAGTGCCGTGCCTGCTCATTTGCATTATTACCCCCAGTTTGATCGCAAAATCAGAAAATTTGTTGAGAACAATGCCGTCTCCATCCTCACCGGGGCTCTGCACCATAAAGCGAAGAATGGGGATTATCAATTCTTCAATTCAGCCTTCTACTATTCTCCAGGTATGCCTGTTGTGATCTCCAGTAAACAGGGTTTGGTTCCCTTTGCTGAGCGCATTCCAATGGTAGAAACATTCCCTATCCTGGCAAATCTAAATTTTGGACAGGCGAATTTTCAACCTGGCGACGAATCCGTAGTCTATCCCATGGGAAGTCGAGATGAGGTCACTGATCTTGGAACGCTCATCTGTTACGAATCTGCTGATCCCTACATTTTCCGAACTTTTATTGATAATGGTGCTGACCTCATGTCCATCATAACAAATGACGCCTGGTTAGGAAAATCTCCTGGTCCATATCAACATCTGGCTGCAGGCAGGCTTAGAGCTATTGAGCATCGCATTAGCGTGGCCAGAGCTGCCCAAACCGGGGTAAGCGCCATGATCTTGCCAAGTGGTCGAATTGCAGCCTCGATTCCTCTCGGTGAAAAGGGTGAGATTGTCTATGATGCTCCAATCGGACTGGAGCGAACATTCTACAGCAGAAACGGGGATGTTTTTGCACTTGTAGTTCTCATGCTCTCATCCCTGGGTCTTCTTTGGGTGGTCCTGGGCAAATCCAGCAAATCTGTTTGATCATTTTATAGATATTTATGCATATACCATTCCTACATCAGCTATTTCCACTATGAAACAGCTTCTGGTACTATGTTTGTTGTGTGGTTTGGGATTTGGTCAATCCAGTCATCGGGATTTGACCACTGAACTTCTTAAAAATTTGAACAAGGTCATATCTGATTCCACATCATTACCCATGACGAGTCTTCATCCAAGGTTTGTTGAAGAATCAAACCTGGATGTTTATCTCAATTCCTGCCTGCCCAGGAATCAAAATGGAGAGGAAAACAGGCGAGTTGATATAACTGCCACTAATTTCACACTTACAATAAATCTTGATCCGACAAAAACTGTCCGGAACTCAAGATACCTTCGTCAGTTAGAACTCAATGTGCTATTTTCATATGACCAGACCGAGTTTGTCTGGCGGGGAAAAATTTCAGATAATCTTTCAAAGGCCCAGTTAAAAACACTTTTGGAAGAAGAAACCCCCTTCGAAGTTGGGGGTGATTACGCAAAGGGTGAGCCGCCAGTCCCCCTTATAATTTTGACAACAGCAGGTGTATTTGCTCTTGGCGCAGCATTGTTTTTTATAAGGACCTAAAAAGTGCATCATTACAGCATGAAAGTCTTACTCATAAGCATATTAACGATCTTCCCAATAATTGGGGATGCCGCAGATGGGCTGTTATCTAAGCCATCCGTTCTAAAAAGCACCTTGATACCCGGTTGGGGCGAGCATACCTACCAAGCCCATAGTAAGGGTTATCTTTTTAATGGTATTGAGGCAGCTCTGTGGATATTTGCAGGTATCGCCAGCTCCTCAGCAAACAGCCACGAAAATGATTTGTACTATTTTGCCTCTAAATATGGACAGATAACGGATCCTCAAAAAAAGTCAGATGTCTTTTTGGACCGTGTCTCAAAATATGAAAGTATGGATGCCTATAATGAGCAGATGCTCCGCAATCGCCAATGGGATCGCATTTACTCTGCAGACAATGGGTATTATTGGAGCTGGGAATCAGATCAAAAACGTCAGGAATATTTTGATATCAAAACTGAACGATATTTGTGGGGACAACGGCTGACTTACGCCTTTGGTGCCATAGCACTTAATCATCTGGTAAGTACCATGGATGCACTTTATCTCAAGCGCTTGGATACAACAATGACGGTTCAACCTGAGATGACAGATGGAAGTGCTGGAATTAGAATTGCTCTGACTTTTTGAGGGCCGGTTTGATTTGGTAGATAATAACTCCCATCCAAAAACTTCGAATGCAGATGGAGACCCCTGGTTAATCTGGTTCACCTTCTTTACCTCTGCGCTCATATTTATTTCACTCTTTATAGTTTCATCCACAATCTGGCACATAGGCATCACAGCAATCACCCTGGTTGTCCTGTGGATGACTTCTCCTTCTCCCCTGAAAACATTGGCTATTATTCTGGGCCTGGTAACGTTTCTGGCAATCATGCAAATAGTCTTTTCACCTTTCATGAGAGCACTCCTGTTGAAATCTCTGGATCAAGGGTTCCTGTGGGCAGACTGGCAGTATCTTCTTTTTGCTGTAGAGCGATTTGCATGGCCCCTGGTCATCGTATCCAGTTTTCAGTCCAGACTTCGTAACCCGGCAACTATTGCTCAACTCACCATGCTGCTATCACCCTTAGAGTGGATTGGTTTTCAAATTGGAAAATTACAGACGCTTGTCGTTTTGTCACTTAGATTTATGCCATCTCTAAAGGTTGAGTGGGAGAGATTTTCAAGGTTTCAACTCTTCTTTGTTTCAGGGGCTCCCAGAAAAACCTATCTCCAAAAATTAAGATTCTGGCAGAGTGTTTTTAAGGCCTTGATTTCTCATACAATACACCGATCAATGACATTGGGAGATTTACTCGCCATTCGGGGTCTGCCATCTGTTATGACGATGAAGACATCAAAATATATGCTTTTATTAAGCAGTGCCTGGCTGGGTATGGGTTTGTTGTTTCTTGCATTGGATGCAAAAATGATCATCATCTGGTCCTTGATGACTCTGTGGCTTGGATTGGTGTCCATTGCCCAGAAACAGAAAGTCATGTCGTGAAAATAGCACTTCTCTTACAATACGAAGGGTCTGCCTACCATGGGTGGCAGGTTCAAGCCGATCCAGAAACGGTACAGGGACATATTGAGAGAGCCCTCAATAAGGTATTCGATGAAAAAATTGGAATTATAGGATCAGGAAGAACTGATAGCGGGGTGCATGCCCTGGGGCAGGTTGCACACTTTGAAATTGATACCTGCACCATCCCCGTAGAAAATCTTTGGAAAGCTCTCAATCGGCAGCTGCCTGAAGACATCAGACTGATTGCCTCCTCACAGGTAGATGTTAATTTTCATAGCCGTTTTGCTGCCATTCGGCGGCAATATTTGTATCAAATCACCACATCACCCAATGTGCTGGATCGCAATACCCAATGGTATGTTCGATATCCCCTGGATACTTCCAGATTACACAAGTTATCCGAGCATATTTTAGGTGAGCACGATTTCTCAAGTTTCTGCTATGCCGGAACTGAGACCGAAAATATGGTTTGCAACCTGACAACAGCAGTCTGGGAAGTGCAGCCTTCAGGTGTCCTGAAGTTTACCATTGCAGGAGATAGATTTTTGCATCATATGGTTCGGATGCTGGTGGGAAGTATGATCGAAGTAGCACGAGGGAAGTGGGACATCGGCCATTTCCTGGCCCTTTTGGAGGAGCCAAACCGACAATCACATGTGGTGACCGCTCCAGCCAATGGACTGACACTTATCCAGGTCACTTATCCTGAAGCGCTCCAGCCCACATGGCCCTGATTCCGATTTAGAATAATAAAAAACCTCGTAAGCGTGTTAAATTATAATGTCTTAAAAAATAATCATAACACACCTACGAGGTGAAGATGCGCAAAGATAAAAAACCCTCCTTCAAAATCAAAGCAAGTAATG
>JADHUM010000041.1 GCA_016784545.1 Candidatus Neomarinimicrobiota bacterium | reverse complement strand
CCTGTGTAACATTCAAAGTAACGTTTTGTCCTTCTTTCAATGATACGTGTCCTGAACCGTTGATTGCGCGATAATGCACAAATACGTCTGGACCATCTTCCTGCTGAATAAAACCGTAGCCTTTTGAATCGTTAAACCATTTGACTACGCCGTTGACTAGTTGATCAGTCATTTGTACCTCTTTCTTAAACTTACCGCCCGCAGGCAGCTTTTTTTTAGCCAGGCTTTTTTACATACATCTGCAAAAAGCATTTCCGTCCTCATGGACATTTCTGGCCGTCGCAGGGAATATGAACAACAAAAATTGAAAGTAAACAACAATTTATAATTTTTATTTCAACTATTTTTGAGAGGGGACGCATAACAGTTGGATGGGAACACCGCCCATTTATTTTGGATTCGACACAAAAATCATCAATTATTTTGTTTCTTAAGTTGTGAATTTGGAGAGGTGATATGGATATCAATCGTCGTGAATTATTACAATTATTGGCATATGGTGGCTTAGGATTGACAACAGTTCGGTCTGATACTGTTTTGGCAGATGTCCGGGCTCAGGCGATAAGGCCTCCTCGACTCAAACCTGGTGATGTGGTGGGCCTGGTAAGTCCGGCAGGAATTACTCGCAGTAAAGACAAATTACGGATAATTGAAGAAACCCTGGGAGCACTTGATCTGAAGCTACATGTGGATGAGCATGCCATGGATCGGTGGGGGTATTTGGCCGGCCAGGATGAAATTCGTGCAGAATCTATAAACAAAATGTACAGAGATCCTGATGTGGATGCGATTCTCACTTTTATCGGGGGATGGGGTTGTGCAAGGTTATTGCCATATCTTGATTATGCCATGATTCAAAAGCATCCAAAAATAATCATGGGCTTTAGCGATGTGACAGCACTCCTCCTGGCCATCTATGCCAAAACAGGTGGGGTGACCTTCCATGGTCCCTCCGGCCGATCAGGGTGGAATACCTTTACTGTGGATTATGTAAAACGGCTTCTATTTGATGCTGAGGCCATCACCTATATAAACCCTGATGATAAAGGTGACAATCTGACACAGGTGGAGGATCGCATTCAAACCATTACACCAGGAAAGACTCGTGGTCCGCTGGTGGGTGGAAACCTGACTGTGCTTACTGCCCTCATGGGTTCTGAATACCTACCGGATTGGAAGGGTCATATTTTATTTCTTGAGGATGTTGGTGAGGGCATTTATCGGATTGATAGAATGATGACCCAGCTCAAACTGGCAGGGGTGCTCAATCAAATTGCAGGATTTGTTTTTGGAAAATGTACGGACTGCGATGCAGATAGCGGATATAGCTCATTTACATTGGAGGAAGTGCTGGAGGATCACATTAAACCCTTGGGTATCCCGGCCTACCAGGGAGCCATGATAGGGCATATCGCCAATAAATTCACCATTCCAATTGGTGCAAACGCTGAACTGGATGCTGATCAAGGGACCATACAACTCCTGGAGGCGGCTGTAGTTTAGCACCTTTACCTTCCAGTCCCTTCAGCACCGCTTGAGCCAGAAACCAGTTTGGATCATACTTGTTTGCGAAGGATCTGACCTGCCCGTACACCAGTATGCTCGCCATCTTTAATGGTTAACACCCCATTCACGATCACAGATTCAATGCCCACTGGATACTGATGAGGATCTGCGAAGGTGGCTTTGTCCAGCACGGTGGCCGGGTCAAAAACCACAAGATCGGCCTGCTTGCCCACCTCTATAGACCCACGATCCTTTATACCAAGTGCCTGGGCTGGCATGGAGGTCATTTTTTTTATTGCAGTCGAAAGGGAGAGCACCCCTTCATTTCGGGCATATTTGCCAAGTACCCGGGGAAATGTTCCATAGTAGCGGGGATGCGGTTTACCAGTGGCCAGTTTGCCATAGGGAGCTGCTGCAGTTCCATCAGATCCCACCATGACAAAGTCCGCTGAGAGGACTTTATGGAGATTCTGTTCATCCATTGCAAAGCCGACTACACTCACCTTATTTCTCGAATTTATCAGTAGCTCACGAGCAAACTCGAAGGGCTCCAACCCTCGCTCTTTGGCACCATCCAAAATAGTCAACCCCTCACAGGATTTGTCCGGATCGTGGGAGCAACTGCTGACCATGACTCTTTCCCAGCCTCCGATACGTAGGGCGCGACCATTGGAATACTCCTCGATGCGCTTCATTGTTTCTGGGTCGTTCAGGCGTGCTAATACCTCGTCTGGATCACCCTGGCGCGCCCAGAGAGGCAGAAATGCGGATAGGCCGGTACCCCAGGCATCATAAGGATACCTGTCAGCCAGTACAGGCTGGTTTCGACGAGCGGAGTCGATCATCTCAAGCATGTGATCCACTTTATGCCAGTTATTCTTGTTACAGGCCTTTAAATGAGAGATCTGGGTGAATACCCCGGCTTCCCGGCCGATCTTCAGGGCTTCTTCAATGGCTTCTTCCACGGTGTCATCTTCATTTCGCATATGGGTGGCATACATGGCATCGTATCTAGCCAGTACAGATGAAAGTTCTGTGAGTTCCTGCGTATCTGCATAGCTGCCTGGTGCATATTCCAGCCCTGTGGATAGACCAAAACTACCCTGCTCCACGCTTTCGATGAGGAGCCTCTGCATAGCAATCATGTGTTCTGCAGTTGCTGGCGTGTCATGTCGGCCAACTACGGCGGCGCGAATGTCACCCTGACCGGTGAGCGTGGCATAGTTCAGGGAGGTTCCATTTTGTTCAATGGCCTTGAAGAACCCATCCAGATCTGTCCAACTGGGCTCGATTCCGTATTCGTCCCTCAATTCAGCATGAAATTCGGCAGCGCGTTCTCGCGTGAAGGGGAAGGGGGAAGAACCACAGTTTCCGCTCACTTCCGTGGTAACGCCCTGATGAATCTTGCTTTCACCATTTCCATTTACCAGCAACTCAGTATCAGTATGGGTATGAATATCGATGAATCCTGGACTAATCACCCTGTTTGAGGCGTCAATGATCTGTCCAGCGGCAGCCCCGGAAAGATCTCCAAGTGCTGATATCTTACCATCCAGAACGCCTAGATCCAATTTTTGTCCCGGACCTCCCAGACCATCCATCAATAATCCATTGCGGATGATTAAATCAAAATTTCTACTTCCGCTGCAGCCCAAAACCAGACCCATACTTCCCAGTGTGCTCATCTTAACAAAATCTCTTCGTTTAATTGGTTTCATTGAAATTTCACTCCGCTATAGTTGAATGCAGAGCAAGGAAAAACAGGGCTTCTGCAGTACCATCAAGTGTAGGTTCATTGGTAGAATAATCCCAGATATCATCGTGGAAAACAACCAGGTCTGATTGAAAATCTGCCAGCTCATCTGGTTTCGAAAGTTTGATCCCCTTGAGCAGTTTAAAGATATTCCCATAGACAGGTCCATCATTTAAACCGCCGTTAATGGGCTCATCCCAAACCAGCGTTGCAGCGGCATGGGGGTAAAGCGGTGTAACCCCACCGGATGCCGGAACACCGACTATCTGACTGACTCCCCAGGGATTTCTGCCCATGATCCAATCGCGATGATTTGACATAAGGGAATGGTAGGTCATGTCTCCACTCATACGCTCATATAAAAGCACCTGATTTACAAAGGCAGATGCCAGATTATTGGAGCACCAGATAAAGGGCGTACCAGTTCCGTATACAAAATCTTCCGCTCTCTCTGCTACAGCATCAATGCCAGATTTATAATAGTTGATCAGGGTATCCTGGAAGACTGGTTCAACCACTTTAGATAGGGCATAATGACCCATATTCATGAAAGGATAGAATTCATAATGCCTGGATGTATCAGCACCCATCCAGGGGTCAGGTCCTGCCAGGCGTGCATATTTTTTTGCAGCAGCCAGATATTTTGGATCTTTGGTGGCTTTGAATAGCTCGGCTGCACCCCATTCCATGTCATCGATCCAGGTGACCTCATGATAGCGATAGGGAGCCCGATTTGGGGTGCCTTCCTGACAACCTGGTTGTTTTTTACCCATTTCATACACCTCAATACCCGCCTGGAGACATTCATTGGCGAAATTTGGGTCTTTCACGACATCCCTCCAAATCTGGAAGGCCATACCCATGGCCGCGGCATAGCGACCTGCGAGATTAGCAATACCTGTGGAGGTGTTCTGATATTTACCCAGACCCTGTGGCTCACCTGTGGCATAATAGGCCGTGCGGTAGCTGCCTGGTCCCCAACTGTAGTCTGCTGAATCAAGAAAGGGCAGTTTGAAGCCGATATGATCCCGGTCGTCAGCGACTTGGTGGAACAATTGATCGGATTGGGGGTGCATGCGGTGCATCCACTCCAGACCCCAGCGTGCTTCATCCAGAATATCGGGGGTCCCATTGGATCCAGTTTGCCCCAGCGAGTTGTATTTATCTCCGAAAATTTCTGGGTTTTCGTGATAAGCGAGGAGCAAGCGGCAGACTGTATTTCCAGAGGTCATGAGATAGCGGAGATGATCGCCGGCATCATGCCAGCCACCTGAAACATCTACGTAGGTACCGTCGGGCATGGGGCCATAGGCTGATTTTCCATCTTTTTTGTGACAGACTTCATCATAGAAGGGGTTGTACCCACAGCGCTGTTGACGGATGTAATCCAGAGTGACTTCGTGAGCTTTATTGTAGATGTCATTGCCGATGTTAAAGGGGAGGGATTCAATATTGGTTCCCTTGATCTTGATACGATAACGACCGGGTTTTTGAAAATCGCTGAAATCCAGGATATAATGATGATCAAACTGACCATAGGAGCCCTGATTCTCTTGAAGGGGACGGGATCGCATGGCCGTGTGACCATTGCCATCCTTCACCAGTAGAAATTTTTTGCCTTCCAGGGAGTGTTTGGAAAAAAGTATGCCCTGTTTGGTATCCTGCTCCAGAAAGCCAATCTGATTAACTCGTAGATAGGTATTATCCAGTTTCTCCCGGGCATGAGCAAGGCTTGCCAGGATCATGCAGACGAGTGTGAACCAGCTCCAGAAATGTTTAGAATGCATCTTCATCCCCAAGACAATGATTGTACCATAAATAATTGTGGGTAAGCTAATAATTATACAGGAATATTCATCAGCTATCCTGTGGGATTGGCTGAGCGACATCCCTCCGGGATTCCCTCGCATTCCTCCTCAAACTTGCCGTCCATCTTCGCTTTCAGCTACGCCGTGGCAAGCAGGCAACTTTACTTCGGATCGAACCATTAGGCATTGACTCCAATCTCCAGACATACAAAAAAAGGCCACCCTATTCGAGTGACCTTTTTTTTATTTGTAGCGGGAGTAGGATTCGAACCTACGACCTTTGGGTTATGAGCCCAACGAGCTACCAGACTGCTCCATCCCGCGATGTTTACCGGTCCTAGCTATTATAGCTATGCTCCGGTGAGAGCGGGGTGAATATAATCGGGGCAACAAGGTCTGTCAAGCCCCGGGAGAATTATTTTAAATGAGTTTGGAACGGATCGTGAATGGTGGCGTTATTATGATACAATCTGCTTATATGCAATCAGGCTTCATCGTCATCCACACCGACATTGGAGCCTGATTCTTCTTCCAGCCGATTCATATACTCCGCCTTCGCTTCATCAATTCCTTCAATTAAAGCCATTCGCTCCTGAATGATTTCATACATCAAGGTCTTGCGCTTTAAGAACAAGGTGAAAATGCGAATATGTTGACGGTATCTCTGCATAGTATCATGATAGTACCGTGCAAAAAGACCAGCAGGTAATAGACTGAGAATATACAATGTGGTTAGTAGTCCAGACCCTGTGAGGTACCAGACACCTATGGTTTGAAATGTATAAAACAAGGCGAAGATCACAAAACCTGATAGCATTTTTATCGTAGATAAATATTCAAGTGACGTTCCAAGAACTTTTACAAGTTGGGCTGGTATTCTATAGGCCAGAAAGTTGTTCACGATACCCCAGATGTATATGGGAAATCCAGTGATCACACCCAGAAGTCCCAATGCTCTTTTAGTAATGGTTCTGTGCCCCTGAGCTGTAGACAACAACTCGTCTCGCAGCTCTAGACCTTCTACTTTTGCAAGATATCGAGTCATACGACGATCCATTTGGTGGAATAATTCTGGATGTTCTACATAATACCAGTTGATGGCATCTGCCATTCCACGGGTCATGGAGAAGTCATGCTGCTTTAAATCATCATCCAGCCCCAGATCTATGGCAAGCTCCATTTTATAAATCAGTTTGAGATTCTTCAACATGCCTGCTGTTTCTGAATTATCAACTGAAGTCGTAAGCTTGGCCAGAGCATCACGAATCTGATTGGTCACCTCATAAACCGCTTCGTATTCATCCTTTTTATAAAGATCCTGGTACTCGCGGAGGTCAATGGGTCTTCCAAATCGGCAATGTACATCACTAAAAAATTCCGTTGCAGATGAGTAATTAATCCCCGCTGGAACGATTTGAACCCCTAGTTCAAAGGCATTCCTGACCTCTGCTCCCAGACCAATTCGAGCCGTACCAGTCTTAATTTCATGCAACGTGCCATCCATCTGGCTAATGCCCTCAGGCATGATGACCAAAGCATTCCCAGCTTCAAGGGACTGGTAACATCTCTCAAAAACCTGGGCATTTTTGCCCATCTCTTTTTCAGCATCAATTTTCCGATAAACCGGTAATACATGGACAGATTTAAAAAAGACTTTTGCTAGCTTCGAGTTAAACAGAGTGCTTTTTCCGAGGAAGTGGGGATTGCGACCACAGAGTAGGGCCACCAACAGGGGATCCATCATGGTGTTAGGATGATTGGCAGCCAGAATGACGGGTCCATTTGTAGGGACACGTTCTTTATGCTCTACATGAATGCGTCTGTAGAAAACAGTCACCATGAAATATGAGAGGTATTTAAGAAAATGGTAAAGCATATCAGCTTTCTGTGAGCGCCTCGCCACGTTTTACTGGAATCATTAATAGAAGTGCAATCACCAAGGTAATCGACCCATAGATGAAACCCACACCATAGTTGTTATTAAAGATTTCTATAATTTGGCCGGCCATGATTGGACCAGCTATGGCTGAGGATTGGGAAGAGAGATAATACAACCCTGTGTAGGTTCCCAATCGATCCTGAGGAGCCATATCCACTACCATAGGGAGTGAGTTGACCAGTATGAGTGACCAGGTGACTCCGGTGAGGGGAAGCATAACCTTGATCATTGATAGAGATTGAATTGAGTAACCCCAAAAAAGCAGGATGGCAAAGCCAACAATACCCACCATGATGATTATTTTTCTTCCAAATTTAGCACCGAGGTATCCACTCAATGGCGAAAAGAGGACGATGGGGAGTGAGAAAAAAGCCAGGAGTCCAGTAGCAACCCCACTATCCACACCGAACCGATTTACAGCAAAAGAGGTAAAGAAAACTTCCAGTGCCCCATACCCAAGAAACCAGAAGAAAATTGCCAGGAGTAAAAACAAGGCAGATCTGTCTTTGTCAACCAATACCGTCTTGAAGCTGTCCAAAAGTCCAGGTTCTTCCTCTGAAGGCTCCGGGACCTCTGGTTCTTTAACAAAATAAAGTACAACAGCAGCACCGATGAGCATGATAATTCCACCAAAATAGAAAGGGGCTCCAACTGATACCTTGAACAGAACACCACCCACTACAAAAGCCAGAACTGCACCAACACCACCCATGAGGTTTATAATGCCATTTGCCTGGGAGCGTTTGGGAGAGGGCGTGATGTCCGGCATGAGAGATATTACAGGTGTTCTGAATACATCCATGAAAAAGAGGGTGATAAAGATGGCAATCATGAAGGGGATCAGGGAAACGTTCAGCATGATGGGGATTCCAATGAAACCTATAAATGCAAGCGGTGCTCCCATGGCTATAAAAGGTTTTCGCCTACCCATTTTAGTTCTAATTCTATCCGACCAGGCACCGATAAATGGGAGGATAAAGAGTGCGGCTATGTTATCCAGTGTCATGACAAAACCGGTTGCTGTAGCACTCATCCCAAAACCAGTTACACCAGACGTGGTGGAAAAGCCCTCTCTACCAGCCTGAAGGAAGATGGGGACATAGGCATTGTAGATTCCCCACAGGATAGTTGTACCCATAAATCCAAACCCAAGAAGCAATAATCGTCCATAGCTGAATTTCATCTTAAGCCCTTCCTTTAATTGATCTAATAGTAGAGATTTAAAATAAGGTATGTTTGGGAAATTTCAACAGGGATGACCACTTCGATAATTAATAATATTTAATGCTAAGACTAGCAATTGCTTACACAGTCAGGTTAATTAACTTTCATCCTCAATAATCTGTATTACGGAGAACTACATGGGTTTTATTGGACGATATTTGATGTTTATACAATTGCTATTCTTGAATTGGATTGGCAAAATTGGAACCATTCTGGCGAGTACTGCTTTCATTTCTTTTTTCATCCTTGAGGGCTTGTCCCTGGTGGGTGTTTTCAGAAGTACTTATACTGGGATTGTTACCTACTTTATCATTCCCATCATTTTCGTAATTGGATTGGTTCTCTTGCCTTTTGCCTGGCGGAAACAAAAAAAGGAAACCGGAACAACACTTCACAATGTATTCATAGACAAACTTGAGGGTGGAGGAATAGACGCACAAAATTTTTGGGAGAAGGTGGTGCCAGTTGTCGGTATATTGACAATTATAAATGTCCTATTTATTGTCGCTGCAGGCTCGAGTGCCATGCATTACATGGATGAATCAGAATTTTGCGGTACTGCCTGTCACACCATCATGGGTCCCGAATGGCAAGTATACTCGGTTTCCCCTCATTCAAAAGTTCCCTGTGTGGATTGTCATATTGGCGAGGGGTTACAGGCATTGGCAGCCGCTAAAGTTAACGGTGCATGGCAGGCAGTATCAGCCATGTTCGACTTGTATGATAAACCTATTGGAACCCCCATTCACAATTTGCGTCCAGCTACCGAAACCTGTGGTAAATGCCACTGGCCTGAAAAGCACTATGGCTCAAAGTTGGTTAAGATTGAGCGATATCGGGATGATGAGGCCAATACCAAGCAGTACACCACTCTCAATCTAAAAGTTGATGCAGCCAACGGGGTAGGGTCAGGAATCCATTGGCACATTGCCGAGAATAATAAAGTTCGCTATAGCTCTGTTGATGATATGCGTGAGGATATGATCTGGGTTGAGGTTATGCAGCGAGATGGCAGTTTTAAGAGATATACCAATAAACATCTGGCTGATTCCACTTCTGAGGATTCTGAACCCCGTGTTATGGATTGTGTTGATTGTCATAACCGTGCCACCCATATCTATGAACAGCCTGATGCAGCTCTAGATCATGCCATGGCCAGGGGTGATATTGATCCTGAAATTCCCTATATGAAGCGCGAAGCCATGGCCGCAATAACTACCTCATATAATGATAAAGACTCTGCTCTGGCTGATATTGGAGATAGACTTACTTCTTATTATGAGCTGGAATACCCAGATAAAGATTTCCTATCTCTACCAAAATCAATAGAAGCAGTAAAAGCCATTTACGATCGCAACATTCATCCTGCCATGAAGATTGATTGGGGGACCTATCCTAATCACCTTGGTCACCGTGTGGAATTTGGATGTTTCTCCTGCCATAATTTTATGCAGCATGAGCAAAGCGATGGTTGTTTCAGATGTCATAACCGACACCTGGTAGATGAAGCAGGCGTGGGTATTTCTGATGAATGTACACTCTGTCATTCTATTCTGGCACTTGGTGAAGAAAATCCACTGCAATATTTATTGGATCAGGAATTCAGATCCTTTGAGGAACACAAAAATACCTACTTCAGGGAAGAGTATTTAAAAAACTTTTAGTCTCTGAAAGTATGGGGTAGGGTGATGGATGCTCGAATTCCATGAGGAGCGATGTTCTCCAGGTTGAGATTCCCGCCCAATAGTTTTGTTGCCCATGTAGAAATGGATAAGCCCAAACCACTGCCAGTCATTGCTTGATGGACATTTGATTCTCCCCGAACAAATGGTTCAAGAATTTTGGCAAGTTCCACCTCAGCTATTCCAGGACCGGTATCACATACATGAATGGAAACACCAGAATCATCTGAGGTAGTCGAAATGGATATGGTTGTATTGTCAGGCGAGTAGAGTACTGCATTTCTAACCAGATTATCAAAGACGAGCTGCAGAAGATAGATATCGGTATAGACCTTGGCGGATTCAACTTTTGAAAAATCAAAATGCATGTTCTTGTTACGAAAGATACGTTGAATTCGACCAGATTCATCACTGATGAAATCCTGGAGCCATATGTCTGATGGCAAGAGTTTGTAAGGTCGTTGCGAGTTGCTAATAACCAGCAAATTCTCAATGAGGGTCTGCATTCTATCCACTTCTTCACCCAACAGATCCAGTGAATACTGGTTGTTTGGATCAATATTTTTTTGAAGAAGTGATATCTCAGAATGCATAATAGCCAGGGGTGTTTTCAACTCGTGGGAAACATTGGCTGCGAAAAGCTCCAGGGTTTCCATGGATTGACCTGCTTTGCGCAAGAGGTGATTCAGCGTCTTGGTGAGATCGCCGATTTCATCATTGCTCTCAATATCTGGGAGAGCACTGATCTCAGATTGTTCAGCCAATACTTCAGCGCTCTTGGCCAGCTGCTTTACGGGCCTCAAGGCTAACTTCACAAAAAGAAAGCTGAGGAATATGAAGAGTAAAATAGCGATGCTACCCGTGATGAAAACAATTTTATTCTTATAGTCCTTAAAATCATCGAGATAATCGAAGGGAATGGTAATGATGAGCCATCCAAGGTGTTGCTTGTGTATATGTACAGGTGTGGTCAAACGTCTTGACGGTTCCCCAAAAAAGAAAACGGTCTCCATGGTTTCCTGTGGGGGGAGTTTTCCACCATGGTAAAGTCGTCGACCCTCCAGATTGCCTGAAAGCATGAGGGTATGTCCGCTGCCATTCAGGAACTGAACAAAGAAGGGAATTTCATCCTCCAGTGTACCGGAGTGCTCAAAATTACTGTGTAAATCATGGAATGAAATTCGACCATTCTGGACGCTAATCGTGGATTGGAAATTATCAGATTGCATATGTAAAAAGCGATCAAGATTCATATTTAAAACTTGATTTAGCAGGATAGACAGGATGAAGGTAAAAAGAAATAATATTCCTGCCAGGCTGGCTGCCTGGGCAAAAATGATCTTGAATCTTATGGAAAGGTTGGGTAGCCTAAGCTTCATTTTCGATGTAATAACCTTCACCCCGCTTGGTGTAAATCAGCTTCATGGAACTGAGTCGATCGAGTTTGGTTCGCAGCATCCGGATATACACTTCCAGGGTGTTGGTTTTGGGATCAAAATCGTATCCCCATATCTCCTGGAGGAAGGTTTTCCTTGATATCACATCACCAGGATGTTGAAAGAGTAAATTTAGTATTGCAGATTCTTTTTGCGAAAGTTCAGTGGATTGACCATCGAAGAAGACAAAGTGCTTGGTTGCATCGAAGGTAAATCCTTTGGATGTGAAGATGGAGATGGGGGGTTGGTGACTGCGCCGTATAAGACTGGCCAGACGGATTAGCAATTCTTCCGAATGAAAGGGCTTGGTGAGATAGTCATCGGCACCCACTTCAAAACCTTTTATACGATGATGTATTGCGGATTGTGCTGTCAAAAATAAGATTGGTGTTTTATCACCCTGTTGTCGGAGACGCTCACAAATCTCAACACCGGTAATTTCAGGGAGTAGCCAATCCAGGATAATCGCGTCAAATGCATCTGCAGTGATAATATCCCAGGCAGTTTTGCCATCATGGGCAGCGGTGACAGAATAATTATTCTCCGTTAAGAGGCTGCGAAGATGCTGGGCTAACCGCTTTTCATCTTCAACTAGTAGAATTTTCATCATAAGAACTTAACTTTCATCTTGGGAGAAAACATTATTATCAATTGCAGAAGCGAATCGATTACAAAAAGCGTTATAGATATGGGTTGTCTTCATAACAAATGGGTCGGATTTGCAGCTATCAGATCAAATGTCGGGATGGATTCAAAGCAGTGTCGAAGTTGCAACATTTCTTCCCCCAAACTTTAGGGAGATAAAATAATTGTGATAGGGGTAGCTATTGGCAAATAATTGGAATCTGAAACTATATTAATAAATGAAAAAGCATTCATCTTCAGAAAAAACTGAACTGGCCGCGGAGCAATCATAGAAAACGAAAATTCACAGTAATGCCTGGTTTATTCACTTGCTCACAGGGAGTGAAAATTCTATTTTTGCCGGCCTTCGTGGGACTGAGCCCCACTTCGGCAGGCAGGCGCGCCAGAAGAGATTTTGAAAGAGGGCAGGGTCCGACTTCGTCTGAACGACTACGTCGCGACTGGTAGCAATCAGAAGGGGTAGTTTATCCGTAATTTGACTCCTTTTCCCACGTGAGTGGGTAGTGATTGAAATGGCAGGGTAGCTCAGTTGGTTAGAGCACCGGCTTCATAAGCCGGGTGTCGGCGGTTCAAATCCGCCCCCTGCTACAAGGTAAAAAGGTCTTCCGGATGGAGGACCTTTTTACTTTGTGGGGCGTGATGCGGAACCGCCCTAGTGAGTGAAACGAACGCCGGTTCATCCGGAGATGCTTTGCCAGCGGCAAAGTATCGGAGGAAGGCGAGGGCAACGCCCGCAGCCAAATCCGCCCCTCCGTCTACGCTCATTGATGAGCTACGACGGGACAGGCTGCTACAAAGTAAAAAGGTCGTCCCATAGGGGGACTCTTTTGTTTGTTGGGGCATGGTCAGTCATCGCCTCTTTTCGAGGCTACGCCACGACGAATACAGAACCACCATCGGTTCAACCAGACTATAAGGTATTGATGTAGAAGGATTGAAGGGTTTATTCTGAATTCATCGGCTTTGATGCCGTAAAATTCCTGAGATCCCCATACAAAAAAAAATGAACTCATGATGTAACGGATTACATTACGTTCAAAAGGGATATAAGTATAATAATATCAATGATCATATTCATGCATTATTGAGTCTTGTGCTGGTTAATTAAGGCAGTACTCTTCCTTTTATGTACGAAGCTCGTATAATTAAAGAATTACTGGTAAATGACAGACCAACCACTTCAGAAGGGACATATTTACTTAAGTATATGATATACTTACGTATATATGACTAAATCCTGATAAAAATTAAGGGCTTGACAAATACTTACACCTGAATATATTTAAATGTAATCGCTTACATATCTTGAATACGGAGACTATTAGTCCCACATATGGTGATCAAATGACAACTATAAGTGATGTAGCCAATAAAGCAAAAGTGTCCACTGCTACCGTATCACGCGTCTTGAATAATTCTGACAAAGTCAGACCATTAACACGAGATCGGGTGAATGCAGTTATTCAAGAGTTGAACTTTGTTCCCAATGTAAATGCTTTGGGCTTGCAGCGAAAAAAAACAAAAACAGTTGGTCTCATATTTCCAGATGCCAGTGCATACTATTTCGCAGAGATCATCCAGGGGATCAATCGTCACCTCTCCCAAAACGAGCACCAGATTCTAATATCTAGTGCCCATGATGAAGAAGAAGAGGTCAAAATTATCAATGGGTTTGTCAGGGGGGGGCGTATTGATGGTCTCATCATGATGATGCCCTCAGCTAATGGAAATAATGGGCTCAGAATCCCTTCAACTTATAAAATACCAGAGGTTTTCATCTCCTGTGATATCAATGCTCCCCGAGCTACAACCATCTTACTGGACAACTATAACGCTGCAAGAGAAATGATACAACACTTGTCCAAACTAGGGCACAAGCGTATCGCTTTTATTCATGGGGGTGAGCATAACTATGATGCCCGTGAACGTTATCGAGGTTATGTCGATGGCAGGAAAATATACCAGGCTGACGATGACGTGAATCTGGAAGTTATGGGGAACTTCACAGAATCCTCAGGATTTCAGGCGACCCTGGAACTAATGAAACGTAATCCGAAACCCACAGCTATTTTTGCAGCAAATGATGCCATGGCCATTGGGGCTATTGAGGCTGCCAGGGCTTTGAAGCTCAAGGTGCCTTCAGATTTAGCCATAGTCGGTTTTGATGATATTTCATCCGCAGCCTACATGGATCCGGCACTAACCACAGTACATGTACCGTTGCGCCGCCTCGGACATCTGGCTGCAGAAGCAATGCTGAAGAATTTGAAAACCGATTCACTCGAAAGAACCACAGAAAAAATCATTATTCCACTGCAACATATCATACGCAGATCTTGTGGCAGTGAACAAACAGCTATTTAAAAATGTTTTACAGAATCCTTGTTCCCTGGGAATCGAGCAAATTTGATTTCAGAAGAAGGGTTTCAAAAGCAAGAAAACAGGAGGACGTGATGAAAAATTTACGTGTACTACCAGCACTCCTGGTAGTGTTAGCCACTCTGAGTAATCCGGTGACTGTCGTAGCAGGAAGTCATGCTGATCCGGCTGTTATAAAGGTCGTGTCAGTTGAAACAGCACCTACCGTGGATGGTGTCCTAGATGAGAATGCCTGGACTCGCCGCTATGATCGACTGGTTTTTAATGCCGGCATGGGTACAGGTGATGTAGACTTCGCCGTCACGGGTGGAGTTGAAGTCCAGGCCCCTTATACGGATACGACCAGCACCATCGTCAAGATTGTTCATGATGGATTGGATTTGTACATCAGTCTGGATTCAGATGATAAATCTGTCTGCCGCTTCAATAGCAGTTGGGAAGGTGATGGTCTCTTCATGAAGGTGAAGGACGCCAGCGGAACAGATGTAGAATATAAGCTATACTTCAACTTAGAGGGTGCGGACCCTGATATCCACCTGGAACTTCCAGGTCTATATCCAACATCCGCAGAAGGAGCCGCCTTTAAAAAATCAGGTACTATTGTAAACGATACCACGAGTGTTGATTCAGGATATACTGCAGAGCTGGTGATTCACCTTGCCGATCTTGGGTATACTGATCCCTATAGTGATGTCCAGGTATTGATCAATATCTTTGATCCTGATGGGTATACTGGTGTAGCTGGAGAAGCCTGGGATGTGGGACAGTTTTACAAAGCCTGGTGGGGAAGTGAGTGGGGTCCTGACATGCGTATTCTGCGATTGTCAGATCCACCGACCCGTATTGCTTTAGCGACTGAGGATGCCATTGTTATGGATGGCCAGATCACAGAAAGCTTTTGGGCAGGTGCCGAAACCGTGATAGTGGGTCATAATGCTAATGGATCAACGGGTGGCTACTATTCACAGTGGAGTGATCCGGCAAATGACTATACTGATGCAAGTGAAGCGATCATTCGATTTGTTCATAAAAATGAATTGCTCTATATTGCTGTAGAATCAAATGATATGTCCGTGGGTAAATGGTCTCCAGGCTGGGAAGCTGATGGCCTGTTTCTTTGGATGACGGACAAGGGTGACTATGCCCCTGCTGCTCGCAAAGAGATCAAGGCTATGTATTTTAGTGGTGTACAAGGGGAGGGAATCTCCTTTGAGACCAACGATCAAGTTCCCACAGGATCAGCTGAAGGCGTGAGCTTTGAACCAGAGGGAACCGTAACTCACACCGGAACCAATGGTGATGATGCTGGATATTCCCTTGAGTTGGTTATCAATACGGCTGATTATGGGTACGAAGTTGGTGACACCGTTCGCTTGAGTGCAGTCATTTGGGATCTGGATTATTCCAGTGCAGATGAATATGATGCAGCAATTGCTGATTATGCACCTGAATGGTGGGGTACTCAGTGGGCTGACCCCAATTTTGAGAGATACTTTATGTATCGTGGAGTCGTCTTGAGTAGTAGTCCTGTTTCGGCAGACAACGCTATTGCCGGACCAACTGATTTCAGTCTTTCTCAGAATTATCCTAATCCCTTCAATGCCGGGACCGTTATAAATATTTCTGTACCTGAAGCAGGGAACGTCAATTTGGAGATTTTCAATGTGCTGGGACAAAATGTTGCTACCCTGTACAATGGTTTTCTATCTGCAGGCAGTCACAGTTTCTCGTGGAATAGCCTGGGAGATAACAACCAGCAGGTCAGTACTGGCATGTATTTTTACAGATTGACAGTAGGTGATCAGATCGCCACAAAGAAAATGGTAATGATCAAATAATCCTAAGGGAGTTGCGCAATTTATAGCGACTACAGAACAGGACGATATTATACTATTTGAATTTCAGAATGCGCGTTATGTGTCTTCGTGATCCCTTCGAAGTTACTCAGGATAAACTCCGCGCGGCGATCTCAGAATCACTCGCACACAATCTAGAGATTGCCACGTCTCTTCGAGACTCGCAAAGACCCACATCAACAATATCTCGGCAACATATGGGACGCGCAAATAGAGATGCAATTGGTATAACATAGAACGCAATTAACAAAATTTCAAGGTGGCAGTATGTCAACACTGCCGCCTTGAAAATATTGGGACATGGATATCAGGTAATGTCATGAATAGTATGCATTTGAAATGGACCTTAAGAAACGTGAAATCAGCAATCCTGATTGCGTTGTTCCTGCAAATGTTCCTAGGAGTGTGCATCGCAGGGACTACGGGCAAGATTAGTGGGAAGGTTACTGACGCAGAAAGTGGTCAACCCTTTCCCGGTGTTAATGTCTTTCTGGAAGGTACTAATTACGGTGCCGCGACTGATTTAGAAGGCTATTACATGATTCTAAATGTTCGGCCAGGTTTATACAGCCTCAATGTACAAATGATTGGCTACCAGAAAATCCGACAGGATAATATCCAGGTTCTTTCCGACTTCAATTCGATTCATGATTTTAAAATGAGCACCCAGGTACTTGAAGCCTCAACCCAGGTCGAAGTAATCGCCACCCGACCAGATATTCAACGCGACCGCACCAGCACGATGGCAGTGATCAGTGCTGAGGAAATAGAAAAACTACCTGTCCAGGAAATGAGCGACCTGGTCGGCCTGCAGGCTGGAGTGGTAGACGGTCATTTCCGTGGGGGCAGGGGTGGTGAGGTGAGCTACATGCTGGATGGAGTTAGTGTCACTGATCCCTATAGTGGTGAAATGGCAGTGAATATCGATAATAGCAGCATCCAGGAAATCAAAGTTATTAGCGGTACTTTCAGTGCTGAGTATGGACAAGCCATGAGTGGCGTTGTAAATATTGTCACCAAGAGTGGTTCACCTGAATTTGGATTGTCAGTCAATTTATATGGCGGTGATTTCATTTCCCGACATGACGACACTTTCCTGAATATTGACCAGCTTGATCCATTGCAGAATCTCAGCGGAGAGTTGACTCTCACCGGACCCCTGGGAATGCTCGGCAAGGATGCAGGTTTTGTTTTTAGTGTGAAAAGTCAATCGAAGGAAGGGCACTTATACGGTGTCGAAGAATTTCTACCTTCAGATTCTTCCAATATCGATGATCCTGATCCAGCAGGCTGGTACGTCTCACGATCGGGAAGCGGTGATGTGGTACCCATGAATTTCAAAAATACCTTTTCCACACATGGCAAGCTATCAAAGCATTTGGGTCCCAAGTTCCGAATCGATCTCTCTTCTGATCTTACCCGACAATCCTGGTCAAATTACGATCACCTCTACAAGTATAATCCGCAGGGCATCCAGACCCACTTTAAGGAAAGCTATCAGACAACCCTGTCCTTCAACCATTTTCCAAGTTCAAAACTATTTTATGCCGTCAACTTTTCTCGCTTCAATTCAGATTTAAGTAATTATGTCTATGAAGACTACCAGGATGAGCGCTATGTAAGCACCTTACTTTCCAGGCGGCTGGGTTATGGCTTCTTCATCGGTGGCATGGACATGAATCACTTCTACCGAAGCAGCACAGTAAATACAATTAAAGTCAATCTTACTGCCCAACCCAATCGCCATCACGAATTAAAGACTGGGATTGAAGCCCGGAAGAGCGAACTGTGGCAACATGATTTCAGCATTAAACTGGATCGCAGCACTGCCTGGTCACCTGAAATATTCCCTGAAGCACATTGGGGTAATAACGAGTACACACACCGTCCCCTGGAAGTAGGGATATGGCTTGAAGATAAGATCGAAGCTGAGCACATCGTGCTGGTGGCAGGTCTACGCTACGACTATTTCCATCCTGATGGACTGGAACCCCTGGATCTGAGGGATCCAGATGGTAGCTATAGTGGAAACCAGGAGGAGGCCTTTAAAGATGCACCGAGCTCATCCCAATTGTCTCCCCGTCTGGGATTATCATATCCAATTAGCGACAGGGGTGCGATCCACATCTCGTATGGACATTTTTTCCAGATTCCGGTCTATGAGTATCTCTATCATAATTCAGAATTTGAAATTCGTGGGGGCGATCTAAAAAGCATTGTTGGAAATGCCTCACTATACCCAAAGAAAACAGTTATTTATCAATTCGGCCTGCAGCAAATGCTCTCTGCCAATCTTATTCTGGACATCACAGGCTATTACAAGGACATGCGCAATCTGGTTGGTACACAAATTTATGAACTATATATCCTTGGCGATAGCTATGCCCGCTACGAAAATCAAGATTATGCTAACGTTAGAGGTGTGGCTCTATCGCTTTCAATGAAGCAAATTGGTCTTTTCTCAGGTTCTATTGAGTACACCTACCAAACTGCTGAGGGCAATGCCTCCGATCCTCGAAGTGTCTTCAATGACCGTCAGAGTGACCCTCCTCGCGCCAGTGAAATACAGGTGGTTCCCCTGGATTGGGATCAGACCCATACCGTTAACTTATCCATGACCATGAATGGAAAAAACTGGCACATCAGTCTTATTGGCCAATTTGGTTCCGGATTACCCTATACACCAGAGTTCCAGGGCGAACGTACTTCTTTCCAGAATTCTGAGCGAAAACCCAGCACCCTGAATCTGGATGTTTCTGGAGAATATGCCATACCTCTGAGAGATTCTCGTTTGGCTCTCTATTTCTTGATTAAGAATGTAATGGATCGTGAGAACGCCAGAGATGTGAATAAAGATACCGGTAGCCCTTTTTATAGCCTGATCCCTACCTATGTGCCTGAACAATCCCTTCACACACTGGATGATTTTCTATCTCGTCCAGATTATTTCCAGGCTCCACGTGAAGTGTTGATTGGCATGAAATTCAAGCTTTGAGGATGATGGAATGAGTATGATTAAAAAACTATTTATTATTACCTCTAGCCTTCTCCTGGGCGGAATTTCAATACTCCAAGCGCAAAATAACATTGATGCGCTTCATGGGGATCGTATCAATCGTAAACAGGGGCTGCATAACGGGAATCTGGTTGAAACACTATTCTGGAATTTTGGAGAGGTAGGCTGGTGGGGCAAACAACCATCAGGTGTGTGGCCCAAGGGCACAAATCACTCCTATATGGATGGTATCTACCCACTGGTTGCAGCAGAGGTGCAACTGGAGGATGGTCGCATCACTCACATCGTTGAGGGCGGATACCGAGAACATTATGAAGAGGGCTCCACAGGGATGGAATTTGGATGGCAACCCCTATCTGGTTTTGCCAATCCTGACCAGGATTATATCGCGCTAAGCGATGACCCCAACACCTGGCCGCTCTATTGGCCAGATCAGGCGGCTGATTGGGGTGGTTCCTGGAACGGCTATTTTGGCAGAAAGACCAATGCCGATCAGGAAAGCTATTTTGTCATGGATGACTATCAGGACTATGGTCAGGATTTTTGGGGGCTATTCAACTCAGATTCCCTTGACCCAAATCGCGGTGGACTTGGAATGCGTGTGGCAGTACGCGGCTTCCAATGGTCAAATGTTCTGGCGGAAGATATCATTTTCTGGCATTACGATATAACCAATGTTTCAACCACCACCTATGCCAAGACAGTTTTTGGGATGTATGCAGACGCAGGAGTGGGCGGGCAAAATGACAGCAATGATGATCTGGCCTTGTACGATCTGTCACTGGATTTGGCGTATACGTGGGATTCCAACAATCTGGGCGAAGGCAATTGGGAAACAGGTTACGCGGGCTATGCGTTTTTGGAAAGTCCTGGAAATCCCTTTGATGGTATAGACAACGATGAGGACGCAGCAGCTGGTTCTTCTCCAGAATTGGGAAGCATCGATTTTCAGCCACGGAACCTGGTTGATGAAATCGTGGTGATTGATTACCAAAATATGGAAGTTGATAATAACCGAGGACGAATACTTACAAGTTTTAGCGAGGGTGGCTCTGCTGATTTCTACCATTTTTCCGGCGATAGCCTCATCTTGAATCAGTATGATAGTGTGAGAGTCTACCTGCGTGGTTCAACATATAGTGACATCCCTTTTAATGGTGTGGATGATGATCTGGATGGCATTATTGACGAAAACGAAGCCGTTCATATGGGATTGAAGTATAAGAATTATTTAACTGGCGCTGGACTGGACGATCCGCTCATCGATGAAGCTCGCGATGATGGGGTTGATAATGATGGCGACTGGGATCCTGAACTCCACGATATTGGTGCAGATGGGTTGGCTGGTTCAGGCGATATTGGTGAAGGAGATGGATTGCCAACTCTTGGCGAGCCTAACTTTGATATCACCGATAAGGATGAATCTGATCAGATCGGGCTTACTGCTTTTGATGCTTTTTATATCGGTCAGGGGGTGGAGTTTGGTCATGATGAGGTTATTTGGGACCGAGTGGCCAATTATCATTTTAGCAATGTCTCCCTACCAGGAAATATTGCTTTCCTGTTTGGGTCTGGTCCTTTTATCATGCCTCCAAATCATACAGAACGGTTTTCCATGGCTCTGGTATTCGGTGAAAACTTTGACGACCTGAAGCGTAATAAAGAAGTGGTGCAAAATATATATAACGCCAACTATAATTTTGCCCGTCCACCTGAAAAACCCACAGTCACCGCTGTACCTGGGGATGGTAAGGTCACCCTGTATTGGGATGATTTTGCAGAAAGTTCCTATGATGATCCAGCCTTTACACATCCGGCAACCGGGGGTTATGACTTTGAAGGTTACCGGATCTACAAAGCAACTGATGCTTCATTCAACGATGCTTACATCATCTCCAATGGATTTGGAGAAGCTGCCTTCCATAATCCGGTAGCTCAATTCGATTATGCCAATGGCGTCCAGGGTTTCTTCAATGTCGATGTTCACGGGATTGAATATTATCTGGGTGGGGATACAGGGTTAAGACATTCCTGGGTAGATACAGACGTTCAGAATGGTGTGGATTACTATTATGCCGTCGTGGCCTACGACCGTGGCTGGGAAGAAAAAAACATCCTGCCCTCGGAGTGCACGAAAGTTATCGTGAAGAACAACGCTGGCAAAGTTACGGTTGATAAAAATACGGTATACATCACACCCAACGCCCCCGCTGCAGGCTATGTGCCGCCTGAAATCGCTGGAGGACTACAACGTATCCAGGGTTTTGGTACTGGGGATATCAGCGTAAATATTGTTGATCCATCTCTGGTGACCGCTGGTGAATATCGTCTCAGCTTTGATGACACCACCCATCAGGATACGCTAAGCTACAACCTCTCCAAATTAGAATCTGATCTGACGGATACCCTTTTGATCTTTAGTGATTCAGATGCACTTGATAATGAGGATGTGAATCCAATTTTTTCAGGAATGCGTATCCAGGTAAGAAATGACTCTGTGGCACCAGACCCAGAAAATACAGGTTGGGTTCAAGGTGAGTCGAACATCCTGATCTACGCCGAAAGGAACTCTTACTGGGATGGTTACACACGCAGGATTGACGGTTTTCCTTCTAGCTATGAAGTACACTATGGTGTGCTGGATAGCTCCATGTTGAAGAATAGCTTTAAGCATCTTTCAAACTTCCGTGTCATAGATCAGACAAGCGGGAAAAAGGTGAGAACCTATCTCTGGGAGCCTGCTGAGGGTCGTGATAGTCTTCTTTCAGCCGGGGATTATCTCAGATTGCAGCTGAAGGTCGGCGGAACCTGGCGGGACACATGGCGGGTTTATTTTGTGGCTCCTGAAGAGGATTTAATTGAACCAGAAGCTGGGGATGTTGCCAATATTGGAATACATTTACCATTCAGAAGCGGTGATGAGTTTGCATTCACATCCTTTGCTGCCGAAGTTGATCAAAATCTGGCAAGTCATCAGCTGAGTAATATCGCCGTTGTTCCAAACCCATATGTGGCAGCTGCCGCCTGGGAGTCTCAGCGGACGAGCGCTTCAGGGCGTGGAGAGCGTAAGATCAATTTTATTCATCTTCCCCAGGCAGCTCAGATCAGCATCTTTAGTGTCAGTGGGGATCATGTGATTTCCCTGGATCATTTTAGTGGGATGGCTGACGGCGCTCTGGAATGGAACCTCCAAACCAAGGACGGCTTGGATCTGGCACCAGGAATCTACATTTATTATGTGGATAGTGACCTGGTGGGAACATTTACAGGCAAATTTGCTGTGATTAAATAGGAAGAAGTAACGGAATCAGTCATGAAATGCTTTAGCAATATAATTAACCGATCTGCAGTACAGGTTGCTGTATGCATTGCTGTATCTATTGCTTCCTGGAATCCTGTTTTAGCTTCTGATATTATTAGTAAGACGGGAACCACTGCTGCGCAATTCCTGAAAATTGGTATGGGATCACGAAGTATGGCAATGGGCGGTGCTGTTGCTGCTTCGGTGAACGATGCCAGCGCCCTATACTGGAATCCTGCAGCCGGTGCCTTTTTTGACAAGGGGAGTATTCAGGTGGAGCAAATCAGCTGGCTTGCCGATATGGAAATAAGCTATTACGGCGCAATTATCCCTCTGGGAAATTCACAATCAGTGGGTCTTGGACTGGTCAGTCTCTCAACTGGTGACATGCTGGTAAGAACCGTTGATAAACCCGAAGGAACTGGAGAATACTTCTCCGCCACCGATCTGGCCTTTACCCTGTCATATGCCCGTGCACTTACAGATTTTTTCAGTATTGGGTTTAATGGGAAGTATATCCATCAGCGCATTTGGAATTCGCACGCAGCGGGCATAGCACTGGATTTTGGGAGCTTATACTATTTTGATAACCGGCGCTTGCGGATCGGTGCTACCGTTTCCAATTTTGGTCAAAAATTACAGTACAGCGGCAAGGATTTAATGATTGTATACGACCAGAATAGCGATGCATCTGGAGATAACTCCCATATACCAGCCAGTTTGTATACCAATGCCTGGGATATCCCCTTGATCTTTCGCTTTGGTTTAGCCTATGATTTGCCAAAGCTGAAATTTGGTGAATTTACCGTTGAAGCAGACGCTGTGCACCCAAATGACAATTACGAATATCTGAATCTTGGCCTGGAGTGGCGTCCCTGGTCTATGGTTGCGATTCAGATGGGCTATGAAAGTCTTTTTCAGCAAGATAGCGAAAAAGGGCTGACCCTGGGCGGATCACTTCACCTGAATGTTGGCGGATTAGACCTGGGATTCCAGTACAGCTATGAGGATTTTGGCCGTCTTAATTATGTCCAGAGAATTGACCTATTGCTCAATTTCTGATTATATGATCGTTAACATTAAAAAAATATCATGATAGGACCACCTAAGTGAATACTGACCGTCAATTCGAAACGGAGCTGGGCTATTTTAACCAGGAGGGCACTGAATATGTCATCAAGACTCCCCGGACGCCCAAACCCTGGATAAATGTATTGTCCAATGGTCGCTATGGTTTGACGATCTCCCAGGGTGGTGGGGGATTCAGTTGGTTGGACCATTCCGAGTTTAATCGCATTACCCGCTGGCATCAGGATTTGGTGAAAGATGATTGGGGTAAGTACATCTATGTCCGAGATAACGAAACCGGTGAATTCTGGAGCCCCACCTGGTTGCCCGTAAAGACTGATCTTGATGAGTATCAATGTCGCCATGGATTTGGATATACAGTCTTCCAATCCCGTGTGGGTAAGATAAAGATTACCTTGACCCTGTTCATACCCATGAACGAACAAATGGAGGTCTGGGATGTGGAAATTGAGAACCTGGGGTCCGAATCCAGATCGCTAAGCCTGTTTAATTATTTCGAATGGACACTTGGCTCCAGCAATGATCATCACAGAGAATTCCATAAGAATTTTATTGAGACCAAATATGATTCTGAGGCGAACACAATCTGGGCCAGCAAACGTCTCTGGGACATAGCCCTGGGAGATAGAGGCCATTGGAATATCGAGCATCCCTTTAATGCCTTTCTCTCCTGTACCAGCAAAGCCACTGGATATGAATGTGACAAGGAAGCTTTTCTGGGTCAGTATGGGAGCGTTGAGAAACCGAATGTTGTTATTAATAATGGTTCGCCAGGCAAACAGGGAGTGTGGCAGGATGCTATCGCCAGTCTCAAAATTCCTATAGAACTGGCTCCAGGAGCCAAGCAGAATCTGGCATATTTAATAGGTATGTATGACAGCACTCACAATTGTGAGATCGCCCTCAAGAAATATCAGACCCTTGACCAAAGAGTTTCAGCTCTGAATGAAGTAAAAGCATACTGGTCAGAGATACTGGATGCACATCAGATGGAAACACCAGATGCATCTATTAACATTCTGGCTAACGGCTGGTTGAAATATCAGACTATTTCAGCCCGTATTTATGGTCGCAGTGCCTATTATCAGCAGAGTGGTGCCTATGGTTTCCGTGATCAGTTGCAGGACAGTCAGGTATTTCTACCTGTTGATGTGAGCAAAACTGAAAAGCAGATCAAACTCCATGCAGCCCACCAATACATAGACGGATCGGTCCTTCATTGGTGGCATCCCATTACAGAGCAGGGTTTGCATTCTGGTATTGCTGACAATTATTTGTGGCTTCCCTTTCTGGTTATCTCCTATCTACAGGAAACCGATAACATTTCACTGCTCCACGAGCAGATTCCTTTTTATGATGACAAACAAACTGAATCAATCTATGAACATTGCCTGAAATCCATTAAGCGTAGTCTGCTGCGCACAAGTAAGCGTGGACTCCCTTTTATAGGGGCTGGTGACTGGAACGATGGCCTCAGTGCTGTTGGTTTGGAGGAGCAGGGTGAATCGGTCTGGCTAGCACACTTTTTAACCTACATCCTGAAAGAATTTATCCTCATTGCTGGCGAAATGGGTGACACCAAGCACCAAAAACTTTTCCAGGACACATCTCTTTCACTGATCAATGCCATTCAGACTACAGGGTGGGATGGCGATTGGTTTATTCGGGCAACCAAAGATGAAGGCGATATCATTGGCGGCAAGGCATGTAAAGAGGGCAAAATCTACCTGAATGCACAGACCTGGTCTGTTATCAGTGGTAGCGGCACCGCTGAACAGCAACACAAGTCCATGTCTGCAGTTCAAGAATATTTACTTAAGGACTTTGGTCCCTTGCTTTTATCACCTGCGTATAGCGAACCTGATTCCCGTATTGGGTATCTTTCCCGTTACGCAGCTGGAACGCGGGAAAATGGTGGCGTATATACCCATGCAGCCACCTGGGCTATTTGGGCATTTGCACTGCAAGGTCAAACCGAACTGGCTTTTAAGGTCTACCAGGGAATTTCTCCCATACATAATGGGATGAACCCCCAGAGATACCTTGGAGAGCCATATGTGACTCCTGGAAATATTGATGGTCCTGATTCCGATTATTATGGTCGGGGGGGCTGGACTTGGTATACAGGCTCTGCAGCATGGCTCGATAAGATGGTTTCAGAGCGTATCCTGGGTATTCGACCAACTCGGGCAGGACTGGTTATCGATCCTGCCATTCCAGCAGAGTGGAAGCAATATTCCATGACCAGAAAATTCAGAGGTACCGTCTATACCATCAATGTGACTAACCCCCACAATCGCAGTACTGGTATCAGTGAGCTCCATGTTGATGGGTTGATCATTCAGGGTAACATGATCCCACCTCAACATGCAAAATCATGCCTGGTGCAGGTGACCATGTGATGCAAGCGTGGTGGGATGACTGTGGTTCGCATATGCCCAAGAAATTAATTCGCATAATAATTCTCTTCCCGGTGATCTCGCAGCTACTCACCAGCTGTGCAGTTCCTCCATCCCTGCCAGAATCTATTCCTCAAACCGATTTACTTCTGATTACCCCAGAACTTCAGCAAATCACCTCCCGGGACAGCCTCTATCTCAGAGTGCTGGCAGAAGACACCTGGAAATTCTTCGCAACATTCGCTGATAGTGCCACCGGCTTGATACCGGACAATCTTAATGCCAGGAATTCCGCCCCATCAGATTACACCTCAGCCACAAATATTGGTATATATATGGTATGTGTGGCTGCTGCTGAGGATTTGGGATTCATCTCTCATGAAAAAGCCATGGAATATTTAACCCTCACCTTGAGTTCATTGCAGAAAATGGAACGCTATAAGGGTTTTCATCTCAATTGGTACAGTATTCCAGCCATGGAGGTGACACGCCAGTACGTTTCCAGCGTCGATGCCGCCTGGTTGTATGCCAGTATTGCTGCAATTTCTGTCAAATACCCGGAATTGAACAGGAGTTGCCAGAATATTTTAAGCGGTGTGGATTTCGCCTGGCTCTTAGATCCAGACCTTGGGCAATTTTATCTGGGTTATGATCTGGAGAAACAAGAATTCTCACCCTATCACTATGGAATGCTCTGTAGTGAGAGCAGAATCGTAAGCTATCTGGGACTTGCCTGGAAACAAGTTCCGTTGAGCCATTGGACCCAGCTTTATCGAGTGTTGCCCGATACCGTGGATCAATATGGTTCACCCCATCATTTCTTACAACAAATTGATCAGGAAAAAAGCTTCAGCAGTGGCTATTACCTCTATAAAGATTCCTTGCAGATTTTACCATCCTGGGGCGGGAGCATGTTTGAATATCTTATGCCCACCCTATTTGTGAACGAAGGACTGGAAGCACCCAAGGGGCTGGGGGAAAACGATAAGCGGATCGTGGCTATTCATAGAGATTACGCCTTAAACTACCTGGGATATCAAGTCTGGGGTATGAGCCCATGTGCCACACCTGATGGTGGCTATGATGTCTTTGGGGTCTCAGATATTGGTAGCCACAGGGAGGGCAGTCGTGAAGACATTGTGACACCCCATGCCAGTATTTTAGGCTTAAGTTTAGCACCTCGCTGGATTGTAGATAATCTTGAAATGCTGGAAAAGAGTTTCATGATCCGCGGAGACTATGGGTTTCTTGACTCGGTAAACCCGAAAACAGGAGAAGTGGCAGAGAAATACCTCGCCCTTGACCAGGGGATGATTCTGCTGTCAATCAATAATTATTTGAATACGGGGTCCTTAACCAGGACTTTCAAGCAGGTTGGAGAAATGACTCATGTATTGGAGTTCATTGCTTCTGAGGAGTGTTTCCCCCTAGCTGTTGAACGAAAAAATATACCGTAATACAACCTATTACCATTCATCTTACCGAGGGAGGGAGATGGCCATGAAAAAATTAATATTGAGCACACTATTGTTGATGAGCGTCACAGTGGAGGTCGCCCAGGCAGAAGACTTCGTTTTTTTTGATGACAGTCCCACATCCACTTCCTATGATCCCAGTTGGTGTTTTGTGAATTCACCCAGCGTGTTGGAACGCATCGGTGAGAAATTTCCTGTGGATGAGGGAACGGTATTCAACGGTAATAACAGTTTACGCCTCCATTGGACGAGTCAGTCAACAGGCAATTGGGGAGCTGCTGTTGCCGAGGTCGGTTGGGCAGGGCACGATCTCCTCACCAAGGATTTGCTTACATTTTGGATGTATACCGATGCAGCTATTGCCTTGGATGATCTGCCACTCATATACCTTGAGGACACGGGCGGTCAGAAGACCGGTGAATTGAATATGGGTGGTTTTCTTGAATCTGTTTCCGTGGGCCAATGGCAGCAATATTCCATGCCGCTTGATACCTTCTTTGTGGTGGCCGGCAACACCAATATGTCGTCTGTCAAGACTATCTTCTATGGGCAAAGCTCCAGCGATAATCTGGAACATACTCTTTTTCTGGATGAAATTCGTATGACCTCATTTGGCGATGCCGACACCATAGCACCTGGAATACCTGCAAATCTTACCGCTGTAGGTTATGACCAGCATATTGACTTGAGCTGGACGCCAGTGGAGGATGAGGATGTAGCGGGTTATAGAATTTATCGCAGCAATTGGGGTGGAAGCTATTTCCTGGTGGGGTATACGGAGATGGATATCCCCTTCTTTAATCATTTTTTAGGTGAGTCTGGACTATCAGGTTATTACAAGATTTCAGCTGTTGATGCCAGTTACAACGAATCTGACTTCACTGAACCCATTGAGGTTAGTACTCAGGCTCTGGGGGATGAAGCCTTTCTGGATATGATACAAAGATCCACATTTCGCTATTTCTGGGATTACGCCCATCCTGTCTCAAAGATGGCTCTGGAACGTACACCAGGGAACAATGATATTGTCACATCAGGAGGTACCGGATTTGGCATCATGGCTACTGTTGTGGGTGCTGAAAGGGGCTTTGTGACTCGGGCGGAAGCAGCAGCTCGTCTATTGGAATTATTTCAGTTTTTGGAAGGTGCAGATAGATTTCATGGGGCCTGGTCACATTGGCTCAACGGAACGACTGGCGAGGTTATTCCCTTCAGTCAGTATGATAATGGTGGTGATCTTGTAGAAACGGCCTTTCTGGTTCAGGGCATTCTCACAGCGCGAAATTATTTCAACGGTGATGACCCTGTTGAACAAGCTCTGGTAACATTGGCTACCAGCTTATGGGAGAGCGTGGAGTGGGATTGGTATCGTCGGACGCCGACCAGTAACTTTCTTTACTGGCATTGGTCTCCAGATTATGAATGGACTATGAATTTCGCTCTCCAGGGACCCAACGAAACGGGGATAGTTTACATGCTTGCTATTGCATCGCCTACTCATGGTGTTCCTGCTAATCTCTGGGAAGATGGATTTTGCTCCTCAAGTGCTTATGATAATGGAGAAAGCTATTATGATTATACCCTCGACGTTGGCTGGCCTTATGGTGGTCCCCTATTCTTCACCCATTATTCCTATCTAGGGTTTGATCCACGGGGCAGGCAGGATAGTCATACCAATTATTTCTTCAATAACCGGAACCAAACTCTTATTAACCGGGCCTGGTGTATTGATAATCCCGGTGGTTATGTAGGCTATGGTGAAGATTGCTGGGGACTTACTGCCAGTGACGATCCTTTCGGATACCTCGCTCATGAACCAGCTTTAAATCGTGACAATGGAACCATTACACCTACGGCAGCCCTATCCAGTTTTCCCTATACTCCCATGGAATCCATGGCTGCACTCCAACATTTTTATACGGACCATGGGGAAAGAATCTTTGGTCCCTTTGGCTTTTATGATGCTTTCAATGAAACCCATGAGTGGTACTCAAGCTCCTATTTGGCCATTGATCAAGGACCGATCATTGTGATGATGGAGAATTACCGCACAGGTCTTATCTGGAATGAGTTCATGGGAAATCCAGAGATCATACCAGCTCTGGAAGAAATGGGATTTATCCCGGACACGACGCTTTCCATCCAGCCTGATGATGGGGCACTGTTGGAGGATTATCAATTCCAATTGCTTGGTAGCTATCCAAATCCATTCAATAGTCGGGTTGGAATCCGCTTTCAGCTTCCTCAGTCAGGTCCTGTGAATCTGATCATTTACGATGTGCTGGGACATGAAATCTATAATCTCAGGCAAGAGCAGGGGGCTGGAGCAGGAACTTTCTACTGGGATGCCACCAACACTCAAGGCCGGGAAGTGGCCAGTGGCATGTATCTGTTTCATCTGAACAATGGGGATGTACAAGAATCCGGGAAGTTGCTACTGATTCGATGAGAGCAGGTGTATCATAAGGGTCAATAATCCACGTCAGTTTGCCAATAAGCTGTTCTGCAGCTTGATACTGGCCTTGGTGCTTGTATCAAGCTGCAGTAACAGTGGCGATGCAAAAATCATCAACCTGGATTTCTGGGCATTTGGCGCAGAGGGCAATAGCGTTCGTCAGTTTGTAGCAGGATTTGAAGCAGAAAATCCTGGTGTTCACGTGGTGGTCCAGAACATTCCCTGGACCGCAGCTCATGAGAAACTCCTCACCGCCTATGCCGGTAATTCTTTGCCGGATATCTGTCAATTGGGCAACACCTGGATCCCAGAATTTGTAGTGCTCAATGCCCTTGAAGCGTTGGACAATTCAGTGGATTCATCGAATATGATCTCGTCAGATTCCTATTTTCCAGGTATCTGGGAAACCAACAGGATTGAGGAAAAACTCTATGGGATTCCCTGGTATGTTGATACTCGCGTCCTTTTTTATCGACGTGATCTCCTTGACAAAATAGGCTGGGAAAAACCTCCACAAACCTGGGAAGATATGCTGGAGATATCCCGACTACTGGTCAAAGACGGGCATTCCAAATATGGAATATTCCTTCCCTTGAATGAATGGGTGGTACCCATTTTTCTAGGGATGCAACAGGGTTCTGAAATTCTTAAGGAGAGAGCTAGCTATGGCACTTTCTCAGGTGCGGAATTCTTGCGGGGCCTTGAAATCTATGATCGATTCTTCCAGGAGGGACTTGCACCAAAAGGGATGACAGAGGTGAATAACGTTTATCAGGGTTTCCAGGAAAACACCTTCGCAATGTATATCAGCGGCCCCTGGAATATTGGAGAAATGACACTCAGACTGCCAACCCAGATGCAGGATGACTGGGACACGGCCCCCTTGCCAGCCATCAGGGTTGAAGATTATCCCGGACTCTCTTTAGCTGGTGGTTCGTCCTTGGTAGTTTTCCGTTCCTCCAAGCACAAAGATCTGGCCTGGGATTGGATCGAATATCTATCGCAACCTGATGTGCAATCCGAATTCTATGCCCAAACAGGTGATCTGCCAGCTCGTGTGGAAAGCTGGACCTCCCTGGAGTTGTCGGGGAAGAGACCAACAGCAGCTTTTTTTCATCAACTTGAATCAGTAAAAAAGACCCCCCAAGTACCAGAGTGGGAGCAGATAGCCATGAAACTTCAGCAGTATCTGGAGTATGTGGTTTTTGGACAATGGACATCCAAAGAAGCCATGGAGCTTCTGGATCAGGATGTAAATAAAATTCTTGAGAAGCGTCGCTGGTTATTATCACGTGATTAGACAAAATTGATGGAACTAAAAAAGCATATGAAAATAAAGCCCTTTTTCAAGGTCTGGATGAGTCCTGCTCTATTTCTTGCACCAGCACTCTCACTCATTGCTGTTTTTTTCTTTATTCCAGTGGTAGCGTCATTCCTGATGAGTTTCACCGATTTTGATATTTATTCCCTGGCAGATAGCTCTAATGCACGATTTGTAGGACTGGAAAATTATAAAAATTTATTAAGCGATCCGCTTTTCTGGAAAGCCATGCGCAACACACTCTATTTTGTGTTCATTGGCGTACCTCTATCCCTAATGTTTTCTCTTGCCACGGCTTTGCTGCTTAATTCCAAGCTTATTCGCTTCATGTCCCTGTTCAGACTGGCTTATTTCCTCCCGGTTGTTACCACGCTGGTCGCCGTGGCTGTTGTATGGCGTTACATCTATCATCCCTCGTTTGGTTTAGTGAATTATCTTTTGAGCCTCATAGGTGTTGGCACTGTTGATTGGTTGGGGAATCCAAAATGGGCCATGCCGGCACTCATTATCATGGCGGTATGGAAGAATTTTGGTTACAACATGATTATCTTTATTGCCGGTTTACAGAATATTCCCCCTGAACTCTATGAATCTGCCCGGATAGATGGTGCAGGGAAATGGCAGGAATTACTCCACATCACGCTTCCCATGCTTATGCCAACAACAGTTTTCGTATCCATAATTACCATCATTGGGTATTTCCAGCTCTTTGCAGAACCCTATGTTATGACCCAGGGTGGCCCTATGAATGCTACGCTAAGTATTGTTCTCCTCATGTATCAGGAGGGTTTTCGCTGGTGGCGAATGGGCTATTCAGCTGCCCTGGCCTTTGTTTTATTCCTCATACTTTTTATAGCAACCCTTGTCCAGCTGCGCGTCCAAAAACAGTACAGTGGAGTGTAGAGCATGAACGGGAATAAAATTCTGATACACATACTCGCTGTTACCGTTGCCCTGATGACATTGATTCCCTTCGTCTGGATGGTTTCAGCTTCTTTCATGCAGCAAGGGGAGGCCAACCAGTTCCCGCCCCACCTCATTCCAGAGTCTTTTAGCCTGGAACATTATCTGCGTTTGTTTATATCGATGAATATCGTACGCTACTTTCTCAACAGTCTGATCCTCTCTGCCAGCATCACAGCGCTTTCTCTCCTGGTGAATTCCATGGCTGGTTTCGCCTTCGCCAAATTCCATTTTCCTGGTAAGGAGAGTCTGTTCAAACTACTGTTGGCGGCGATGATCATCCCGGCTCAGGTAACCATGTTGCCCCTGTTTCTGATGATGAATCAGTTGGGATTGATTAACAGCTATCTCGGAGTAATTATTCCGGGAATGGCCAGTATTTTTGGCATCTTCCTAATCCGACAGTATATCACCTCACTGCCGGACTCTCTCATTGAGGCAGCTCGTTTGGATGGTGCCAGCGATTTTCAAATTTATTGGAAAATTGTTCTACCGCTGGCAAAGCCAATCCTGGTTACCCTGGGACTATTTACTTTCATGGGTACCTGGAATGATTTTATGTGGCCTCTCATTATCATGACACGTGAGAACATGTATACCCTTCCTGTAGCAATGGCAAATCTTTCAGGTGAGCATGCTCAAGACACAGAATTGATGATGGCCGGGGCCGTGATTACAGTATTGCCGGTTATCATTGTCTTTTTGGCTTTACAACGGTTCTATATTGAGGGAATCATGTTAGGCAGTGTAAAAGAGTAGCCATCCACTCGAAATTCAGATATTCGATATTTAAAAGTCTCCGAGGGTATAGCTTAGCAGACGGAATATTTATCCCGATAGATTGAGAAGCGGGGCTAAAATTATAGAACCACTTTCTTTGGCCATGGTTCCTGTTTTGAGGTGCCCCATAGGGTACTGATATAGTCGATTGAAAACAGATCCTCAAAAGCATGCATCCAATAACTGCCCCGGTCTGTAAGTATGATTTGCTTACCATCATCGTTTAGGAAACCCATGATTGCCAAAAGTCTCATATATCTTCCATAAATACGATCAAAATCTACACCAAACCGATCCTTGAAGTCTCCTTTATTAAACTGGGTCTCGTAAATACGCCAATACAACCAACCGGCCATCTGCACCTCCCTTGACAGCTCAAGAGACAACGCGATGGCTGGTTTACCCTTTTCAAATGCTTCGATATATTCTTTGGCACTGAATGTGTTTAAGTAAAAGATATCCTTTAAATAGCTTCCGCCACTTGCCCCAAATCCTATGTATAAAGGTACCGTTACTGAACAATACTTGGGAATCCCCTGTTTTGTAAATGCCCATACAGATGATCTTCTAAAATCCGCATTATAAAAGATTTCCTCAAGAATCTTGAGCATCTTTCTTCTATGCAACAAAGTAGACAGCTTGAAGACACTCTCCGTGCCATCACTCCCCATTTTTGTGTAAGGAAATTTGAAAAGTGGATAGGCAGCTATCTGATCAACTCCCATATCAACCAGCATTCGCCCAGCCTGCCTGACCTCCTCTAAGGTTTGGGTTGGTAATGCAAACATGAAATCCACATTCACACAATCAAAGCCTCTGTCAACAACCCTATTGATTATATTTATTATTTGCTCAGTTGTATAGGGTCTCTTTAGAACGCTCAAATGCCTGTCCTGTAGTGATTCTACACCAATACTCAGGTTGGTTATACCCATAGCCTGAATCGCGTCAAGATTGTCATTGCTTAAGTGGGTAGGGTGACTTTCCATGTGAATTGAACATTGCATGTTAAAATGATCATAGATGTAGGAGATGATATCTTTGATGCCATTATGCAGCATGGTTGTGGGGGTACCACCGCCGATATAAAAAGAGCTTATTGGCATATCCCCGACCATCTCAGAATAGAAAGCAATTTCCTTCATCACGGCGATTGTATACTGCTTAGCGATGTCAGAATGGTAGATCTCTTTATTATAGGGACAGTATGGGCAAATGCGGTCACAAAATGGAATGTGAAGGTAGATTCCAAGGTCAGATAACGATTCGAATTTACTTTTAAGCTCCCTTGTTGAGGGGACTGTTGACTTAAGGGTAAGATTACTCTGTTTGGTGATTAACCTGCTGAAAGTGCTTCTGACCAGATTCTCAATCATGGGGACGATTACCCAGTATAGACCAGAGGATGTAGTTGATTTTCATTTTACAATTAAAAATATTTAAGGGCATTAATTATTGCTGACGGTTTCAATTTTAAAGTTTGATCTATCTCAGCATAGCTTAAGTATCCACAGTTCTCGCACAACTCTGGATTCCCAGAATATCTACAACATTTATACGTAACGCCTTTTTCGTAGATGTGACAGTTATTCAAAGGCCGTTTCCAGGTATTTTTTAAGGCCGAACTTAGACCGGCACGCGAGTTTAATATTTTATAATTCTTCTTATACGATAACAGGCCCTGTATTATTCTATTCCTTTCTGCTGGCTGAATGTATAAATCGTCATATCCATAGTAGGGTGTATGAAAATAGAAAAATATGCCTTTGATCGATTCGACGTCATTGATGTATTTACAGAATTCCTCTATCTCGTTTTTATTATAATTGTTTATCGTAAAATTTATATAAAGCGAAGGGTGTGATGATTCATTGATATTTTTCAAAATGCGATTAAAGGTCTTCCCTCTCAGATTGTCGTGTGTTTCTGCGAGTCCATCAATACTAATAAAAACTGTGTCAGCCTCTGTCTCCAGGGGAATGGTGCCATTTGTATAAATGATGATGGCTAAATAGCCGATCCTGCGAGAGTACTCAACGAGATCTTCAAGACCATATTCTCCATCACGCCAGATATAGGGCTCTCCTCCTTGTAAATATAGAGTACGACCTCCCTCACGATAAAAAGCTTCCATTGCGGTAAGCGCTTCATTAAAACTGATATGTCGTGCTCCTCGATCAGGTATGCGGCAGTGTCGACAACTTAGATTGCACTTGTTTGTAACCGTTATCCCACAGATCAGAGGTCTGTTCCTATTAAAGAGATGATGAGTAATTATATATTGTGCGCCGAAAATTAAATGCCTCATTGATCAAATCTCTCAATCAGATGTTATTATTTATCAGTAAAATATTATTGTCGAGCGGCCTCAAATATACTTAAGATCAATTGAATGAAGTATCAATCTACCTAGATTAAAAAACAGGAAGGGGGAGTTTCAGATGATACAGATCGAGGTCGAATCGTAGATTAATTACGAGAAGAAAGTAAAGTATTTATTGCATATTGACAAATATTTTCACTTTTGTAGAGACCTCGTCCATTTAAACTGAATCGAGCTCCCCAATAATGGGTCAAAATGCCTATTGATGTTCCATCTTCGCTCTCCCTGCTACGAACTGGCAGTCAGGCTCAACCTCAAAGTAAAACAGCCCCCCAGATAGCTGGGGGGCTGTTAGTACTCAATCTGAATATTTCAGATATTGACTTATTTGATAAGCACCATTTTTTTAACAATGGTCTGATTTCCTGCTGTTATGGCATACAAATAAGTGCCAGCAGCAAGGTCACTTGCATCCAGGTAATATGCGTACTCACCCGGACTGGCCATCCCATTAACAAGGGTTGTAACTTCTTGACCCCTGATATTGAATAGCTTAAGAACAACATGTCCTGATTCAATCAAACTGTAGCGTATCGTAGTAGAGGGATTGAATGGGTTTGGATAGTTTTGCTTGAGTGCAAAATCATCTGGAACCACGTTATCCACAACATCCGATGGATCAAATTTAACCAGTTTGAAGGTCCAGTATCCACCACCGATATCGAGCACCGCTGTCATGGTCTCATTGTTATCCGAGAGCATCACATCATATGTGATGGATGCAGGGGCATCTGCTGGATTTCCTAATTCACCGCCATTAAAAGCCTTGGGAATACCCAGATAGGAACCAACACCGTTAAGCGTAACCGTACCTGCGCCTGCATCAGATGCATATGTGGCTGCATTGGAACCATCATGTGGAGCAATGGGAGCTCCACAACCATCAGCCTGAACACCCTGCCAGGTTTCCAGCCAGGTATCGCCATCCATGACATTGGCAAAGGAGCCATCTTCATTGAAAACAAATTTGTCATCAAAAAAGCAAGCTCTTGTCGTAACATCATCTGCTGAGTTGGACCACCAGCTCCCATCATTGGGGTTGGGACCGACCATGAGGGCTGCGGCTTCAGGAGCTACGACCCAGATACCAGCAATATCCAATGGTTCCACAGGAGGCACTGAGTAAAAGTACCAGTTATCATACCATACAGAAGTGGCACCATCACCACCATCTACCTTGAACTGGAAGATGTCAGTCAGAGAAAGACCAAGATCAACATAGTGTGCCAGTGGAATTTCCATACTTACCCATTCACCTGGAGTGATGGGTAGGGCAAAGGCTTGCTCACCTGTTGTACGGCTGATGAGAAAGAAGTTCAGAGCTGGAGCATTGGCTGTCCAGAAATCAACATGGAGATAATCATAACCGGAGACATCCTGATCGATACCATCAGCACCACCCAGGTTGGTACCCTGATAATTCAGGCTCTCATACTTGAGGGTGTTCGTGCCTGCAACCACTTCATCAACTGTGACCACCGTGCTCTGACCCCAGTTGGGGTTAAAGTTGGTTCCAGCCAGGTTGGTGTAAGCTTCGCTGTAGATGGACATGACATCAGCAGCATCATGCATAGGTGCTGGTGCAGCTACAGTTGGTACTGTAGGTAGGACTTGTTCCGAGAAAGTAACATTATCAAGATAGACAATGTTCTCCTGGGCTCTTGGAGTAAAATCAAAATCAGGGATAACTACAATTCGATTATAAGTATTCCCGATGAGGCTTGAAAAATCGAAGGTTAATTCCTCCCACTCATTGATAAGTGTATTGGGAACCGTAAGCTCCAAAACAGGACCAATTCCTTCAAATTTGAGGCCTACATTACTGATCACTGGCTTATTCACCATCATTTTTACTGTGGAGTTTGTGGCATCAAAAGTAAACACGCCAATACCCTCTGAATGGAATAAAGCCCAGGGTTGTCCGGCTAGTTCTGCTGTGAACTTGGCTACGGTTGCAGAGGTATTGATACCACCACTCATGGGATTAGCGAGAATTTCCAGGGCTGGATTCGTACCATCCTCAGCTACTATCCAGGTCCAGTCCGCACCATTGCCTCCGACTTCAAAATCAATAGGAGCATAGGGTCCGGGATCTGGAATAATAATCTGTTCCGAGAAAGTAACATTATCAAGATAGACAATGTTATCCTGAGCTCTTGGAGTAAAATCAAAATCAGGGATAACTACTATCCGATTATAAGTATTCCCGATGAGGCTTGAAAAATCGAAGGTTAATTCCTCCCACTCATTGATAAGTGTATTGGGAACCGTAAGCTCTAAAACAGGACCAATTCCTTCAAATTTGAGGCCTACATTACTGATCACGGGTTTATTAACCATGATTTTTACCGTGGAGTTTGTAGCGTCAAAAGTAAATACGCCAATACCCTCTGAATGGAATAAAGCCCAGGGTTGTCCGGCTAGTTCTGCTGTGAACCCGGCTACGGTTGCAGAGGTATTGATACCACCACTCATGGGATTAGCGAGAATTTCCAGGGCTGGATTCGTACCATTTTCAGTTACTGTCCATTCCCAGTCAGCACCATGGCCTGCGACTTCAAAATCAATAGGAGCATGTGGGGTAGGACTTACTACTTCTCCAGTATAGAAATACCAATTGTCAAACCATACAGAAGTGGCTCCATCACCACCATCTACCTTGAACTGATAGATGTCAGTCAGACTGAGACCAAGATCAGCATAGTGTGTCAGTGGAATATCCATACTGACCCATTCACCAGCAGTGATTGGTAGGGAATAAGCTTGCTCACCTGTTGTACGGCTGATGAGAAAGAAGTTCAGAGCTGGAGCGTTGGCTGTCCAGAAATCAACATGGAGATAATCATAACCGGAGACATCCTGATCGACACCATCAGCGCCACCCAGGTTGGTACCCTGATAGTTCAGGGTCTCATACAGGATAGTATTGGTACCCGCAACATCAGCATCCACGGTGACTGTAGTGCTCTGTCCCCAGTTGGGGTTGAAGTTGGTCTCAGCCAGATTGGTGTACGTTCCACTATAGATAGACATGACATCAGCAGCGTCATGTATGGGAGCGGGTGCAGCAACTATAGGCTCAGGATCTGAAATAATCTGTTCTGAGAAAGTAACATTATCAAGATAGACAATGTTATCCTGAGCTCTTGGAGTAAAATCAAAATCAGGAATAACTACTATTTTATTATAAGTGTTCCCGATGAGGCTTGAAAAATCGAAGGTTAATTCCTCCCACTCATTTATAAGTGTATTGGGAACCGTAAGCTCTAAAACAGGACCAGCTCCTTCAAATTTGAGGCCTACATTACTGATGACTGGCTTATTAACCATGATCTTTACAGTAGAGTTTGTGGCATCAAAAGTAAACTCGCCAATACCCTCTGAATGGAATAAAGCCCAGGGTTGTCCAGCTAGTTCTGCTATGAACTTGGCTACGGTTGCAGTGGTATTGATGCCACCACTCACTGGGTTAGCGAGAATTTCAAGCGCTGGATTCGTACCATCCTCAGCTACTATCCATTCCCAGTCTGCACCATTGCCTGCGACTTCAAAATCAACAGGAGCATATGGGCCGGGATCTGGAATAATAATCTGTTCCGAGAAAGTAACATTATCAAGATAGA